>URHU01000117.1:0-5681 GCA_900547715.1 uncultured Collinsella sp.
GAGATTTCTGCCTGTCTCGTGGGCTCGGAGATGTGTATAAGAGACAGACCCAAGACATCGTCGCCCAGCGCACCCACCAGACGGCTCACGAGCGGCGAGCTGTCGGCCATGCGGGCATCGAGTTTCTTTTGGCTGGAAAGCTCCGAGCGCACCTCGGACAACTTGTTGCGCGCCTCGCTCTCGCGGGCACGCAGGTCCTTCAGGGCCGCGCGTGCCGTCTCGGTGGCCTCACGCGCATCAACCTGAGCCTGGCGCGCTTCCTCAAGAGCGCCCTCAAGCTCCTCGGCGCGGTCGCGACGGCTCTCAAGCGAGGCCATGACCTCCTCGAGCTGCTCGTCGATCTGCTCCAGGCGCGAGGCATACATGTTGTCCTCGACCTCGGCATTGCTCAGCGAGTCCTTCACCTTGGCGAGCTCGAGCGCGGCGTTATCGGCCACACGCTGCACATCGCGCTGCTCACGCGTGAGCTGCGAAATCTGATTGTCGAGCGCAACGCGACGCTCGTGGAGCTCAGCGGCGGCAGGACCAGCGGCGTCAACGTCCTCCTGGGCTTGCATATGCGCACCGGTCACTTCCTCAAGCTGCGCACGCGCGTCCTCGAGCTCCTCGACCACGCGACGACGCTGATGCTCGGAGCTCGAAATCTGACCGCGCATGTCAGACAGGCGCGACACCATGTTGTGGCCCTTTTCCTCGAGCAGGCGCATGTCGGAGTTAATGCGGCCGACAACATCTTGCATATGACGGCGCTGCTCGCCCAGGTCGCCCACAAACAGGCCCTTTTCCTCGAGCATGACCTGGAGCTTCTCGAGCTCGCGCTCCTTTTCGCCCATGCGGTACTGCGCAAGCTCCAGCTCGGCAGCGCCCTCCTTGGAGCGACTCTCCAGGTCGTTCCATTGCGACTGCAGCGAACGCAGCTCGTCGACGGCTAGCATCTGCGTAAGCTCATTCGCGCGCGAGGACAGCTCTTTGTACTTGCGCGCACGATCGACCTGACGCTCCAACGGCCGCAGCTGACGGGCGATTTCCTTATTGATGTCGCGGGCACGCGTCAGGTGCTCGTCCATCGACTTAATCTTTTTGAGCGCACGCTCCTTGCGGCGCTTGTGCTTGGAGATACCGGCGGCTTCCTCGATAAGGGAACGGCGCTCCTCGGGGCGGCTCTGCAAAATGGCGTCGAGCTTGCCCTGGCTAATAATGGAATGCGTATCCTTGCCCAGGCCCGAATCGTGCAGGATGTCCTGAATGTCCATCAGGCGGCACGGACTCGAGTTGATGAGGTACTCGCTTTCGCCCGAGCGATACATGCGACGGGTGATGGCAACCTCGTCAAAGTCGACGGGCAGCATATGATCCGAGTTATCGAGCACCAGCGTGACCTCGGCGACACCCACCGGCTTGCGAGCCGACGAGCCCGAGAAGATGACATCCTCCATGGCCTGGCCGCGCAGCTGCTTGGCGCTCTGCTCGCCCAGAACCCACAGGATGGAGTCAGAGATGTTCGATTTTCCCGAGCCGTTGGGACCGACGATGACGGTCAGGCCCGGCTCAAACGTCATATGGGCGCGGTCGGCAAACGACTTGAACCCTTTGAGCGTGAGGGACTTGAGATACACGGTTCCTCGCTTACACGTGCTTCTTGTTCAGAATCACGCCGTTAGTGGTGTAACCCATGCGGTCGAGCGCTTCGAGCGCGGCGGCCCCCTCGGCTTCCTTCTTTGAGGAGCCGGAGCCGCGACCCTGACGAATACCATCGATCAACACCACGGCGGTAAAGGTGGGCGCATGCGCCGGGCCCTCGGAGCCAACGAGCTTATACGCCGGGGGCTCGTGACCGTCGGCTTGCACGCACTCCTGCAAAAACGACTTGGGATTCGCAGGATGCTCGGCACGCTCGGAAGCCAAATGCGGCTTAAGCGTACGGCGAATGAACTCCGCCGCCGCATCCCAGCCGGCATCCAGGTACAGCGCGCCCACGAGCGACTCATAGACGTTCTCGAGGGCCGAATGCAGGCCGCGCGCACCGGTACCGGTCTCGGAGGCACCAAAGATGATGATGTCGTCGATGCCCAGCTCGTGAGAAACCTCGGACAGCGTAGCGCCCGAGACAAGCGACACCTTCAAGCGCGTGAGCTTGCCCTCGTCAAACTCCGGATAGGACTCAAACAGGGAGCGTGCGACCACAGCGCCCAAAATGGAATCGCCCAAGAACTCAAGGCGCTCATAGCTGGCAGAAACCGGCTGGCCCTCGACTGCCGAGGGATGCGTAAGCGCCGCGCGCAGCAGCACCTTATTGTTGAACTCGTGGCCCAGGATTTCCTGGGCGCGCGTAAGTCGGTCGGATAAAGCCAAGACTTAGGCCTCCTTGGCAGCTTCGATAGCGTCGACGGCGTCGGCGACAGAGTTGAGCGAGAGCAGGGTCTCGTCATCGATCTCGAGGTTGAACTCGTCCTCGATAGCCGTAACCAGCTGCAGGCGCTCGAGCGAGTTGGCATCGAGGTCGTCAAAGGTGGTCTCCTCGCTAATTTCGGCAACATCGACGCCCAGAACGTCAGCAGCGACCTCGGCGATCTTGTCGAAGATTTCGGAGCGGTCCATAGCGCTTCCTCTCATAGTGCATGAATACCAAAAGAATGGTACCGCCCGGGCGGTACCAAGACACGGTTCTGATTCTACCCCACGACGTGCGCCGCGAAGCACATAACAGCGCTCTAACTCGCTCTTATAAAACGATACCGTCCATAGAGTTGGCGACATTCTCGACCAGCCCGGCGCGCACGGCTTCGGCCGCCGCGAGCGTACCGTTTTTGACAGCCTCGACCGAGGTGGCGCCATGGCCGATCAGGACCACGCCGCGCAGGCCCAGAAGAATCGCGCCGCCCTTGGCGTCGCCAGAGAGCTTGGCTTTAATCTCGCGCATCTGCTTTTTGATGAGCAGCGCGGCAATCTTGGTGCCGAGCGAAGACATAA
Organism: uncultured Collinsella sp.; assembly: GCA_900547715.1. Taxonomy (GTDB): domain Bacteria; phylum Actinomycetota; class Coriobacteriia; order Coriobacteriales; family Coriobacteriaceae; genus Collinsella. The sequence goes on from URHU01000117.1 coordinate 2,971, forward strand.
AGACACCCTTGAGCTCCTGCAGCAAAAACTTGGCAGCGCCCTCGGTGGCCTTGAGCGCAATATTGCCCGACATGCCATCGGCAACGACGACATCGAAGTTACCCGAGGTGAGGTCGGTGCCCTCGCAGTTACCAACAAACCCGGGAACGGCGGCCTTCATAGCAGGGAAACAGGCCTTGGTAAAGTTGGAACCCTTCTCGTCCTCGGTGCCGTTGGCAAGCAGGCCCACGCGAGGATGCTCGATGCCCAGGACGACGCGGGCATAGGCGCTGCCCATCTGCGCAAAGCGCACCATAGCGTCAACCTCGACATCGGGGTTGGCACCCATGTCGCACAGCACCGTCAGACCGCCGGCGCGATTGGGCAGCGCATTGGTCAGACAGGGGCGCACCGGCTGCTTCTTGCCTTCGGACTGATACCTAAACGGCGTCACGTAGGCGGTGGCAGCGGCGGTCATGGCGCCGGTGGAGCCGGCAGAGAAAAACGCGTCCGCATTACCCTTCTTAATGGCGCGGCAAGAAAGCACGATCGACGACTTACGCTTGGTCATCACGGCGCGAATGGGATCGTCATCCATGGCGATAACGTCAGGCGCCTCAAGGGCCTCAACACGTGCATGGGAAGCGGCAAAGGGATTGACGATTTCGGCGGGACCAGCTGCCAAGACCTCGATATCGGGATCGGCGGCAAGCGCAGCCTCGATACCATCGAGAACAACCTGAGGTTTCTCGTCTCCGCCCACAACGTCTACACAAACGCGAACGTTACTCATATACATACTCCTTATACAAAAATGGCCGACTCATTGAGCCGGCCATTGTGGTTCCATTTGGAACGGCATCGCATCCAGAGTATACCGTTACTCGGTAACGATAACCTCGCGGTCCTTGTAGAAACCGCAGCTGGGGCACACGTGGTGCGGAAGCTTGACAGCGCCGCAACGGGGGCACGTGGACTGAGCCGCAGCCGAAATCTTCATGTTGGCGGAACGACGGGTGTGAGTGCGGATACGACCCTGCTTTTGTTTAGGTACGGGCATAGTGACCTTCCTTATGAACTATCCAGTGTGGCGATTACGCGCAAGTAGCGATACTACCACAGTTTTACTCATCGAGCTTGAGATTCTTCAATGCTGCAAATGGATTTTCCGTGGCAGCGGCCCATTCTGCCTCTGCCTGGGCGGCGCAATCGCATTGCTCGACGTTGAGATTGCAACCGCATGCGGGGCACAGACCACGGCAATCGGGCTTGCACAGGACAACGAATGGCGTGTCCATGACGACCGCGTCGTTGATGGGCTCTCCCAGATCGACGATGCGATCCTCGCCCAGGAGCTCGTAGCCGTCCTCGTAGGCCTCGGGATCCTCGGGCTCCTCAAAGAGGTAGAACTCCTCGATCTCGCCGGCGATATCAAACGAGGCGGGCTCCAGGCAACGGTCGCACTCGCCGGTGGCGTGCGCGCGAACCATGCCCGTGAGCAAGACACCGGTACCGGCATTGGTAAAGACAACGTCGTAGTCGATGCCGTCCTGAAGCTGGTACTCCTTCTCGCCCACCGTGTAGGTGGCGACATCGACCTTACCGGTCAGCGGATACGAATCTCCAGGAAACTCGAGCTGCTCGGAAAGATCGACGGTAACGCTCGGGAACTCAGCCATTACCACTGACCATTCTGCTGGGCGGCACCCTCGTTGAGCTGCTGACGGCAACGGGTAACGGTGCCGGTCAGGCTCTTGAGGTTCTCCTCCAGGTGCGTAAAGACCTGCTCTGCGTAGTCCTCGGCAGCATAACGCGTCTCGCGCTCGTACTGCTGGGCACGATCGCGGATGTCGTCGGCCTGCTGCTGCGCAAGGCGGACGATCTCCTGCTCACCGGCAATGGTGAGGGCCTGCTGCTGAGCGTCGGCGATGATGGAATCGGCCTGAGCGGCGGCGGAAGCCATAAGCTCCTCGCGCTCCTTAAGGATACGGCGGGACTTCTGCCACTCCTCGGGATAGCTCATGCGGATCTCGTCGAGGATGTTGAAGAACACGTCGGCGTCGATGACCTTGAACTGAGCGTTCTTGCCGAAAGGCGGCTTGGCTTCCTCGATCAGCCCTTCGAGCTCATCGACCAAGCTGACGATCCTATCGCCAGGAAAATTCTCGCCCGGCATCCGGTCTCCTTTCATAGGTAACATATCATCGTGCTAGTTTACCACATGCCACCAGGCAATAAGAAACGTCACGAAAAGCGATGTTTGAGCGCTTCGACCACGTTGGACGGGACAAACGTCGATACGTCACTGCCGAGCGAGGCGATCTGGCGAACGACCGAGCTCGAGATATAGCCGTACTGCGGCGCACTCATGACAAAGATGGACTCCAGCTCACTATCCAGGCGATAGTTAAGGTCGGCTTGCTGCAGCTCATACTCAAAGTCGGTCATGGCGCGCAGACCCTTGACCACGGCCCCCGCCCCCTGCTCACGAGCGAAGTCGACCAAGAGGCCGGTAAAGGGCAGGACCTCGACGCCGTCGATATCACCGAGCGCCTCGCGGGCCAGCGCCACGCGCTCATCGAGCATAAACGTGGTGCCCACGCCGTTTTTACCCTGCGACTCGGCAACAGCGACGATCACGCTGGGAAAGATGCGGCGGGCGCGACGGATCACATCGATATGGCCCTGTCTCTTATACACATCTGACGCTGCCGACGATCTTACGCGTGTAG
>URHU01000118.1:0-5511 GCA_900547715.1 uncultured Collinsella sp.
CTACACGCGTAAGATCGTCGGCAGCGTCAGATGTGTATAAGAGACAGCACCTCGGTCGTCACGCAGGGACGGCGCGCTGCAAGCGACTCCAGCACGCTGAGCGGCTGGCCCTCGGAGATGCTCGTCAAAATGGTAAAGTCGAGCTTATCCATGTACTCGACCACGTTGACGCGGCCAGTAAAGATCAGGTCGCGCACGCCCAGGGTTTCGACCAGCGCGTGACACTCGGCGCCATACTCCTCGTCGTCCACGCCGCCCATGATGTGCAGGCGCACCTTGGGCAGGCGCTCATGCAGCTCAAAGAACGCATAGATCATGGTCTTGACGTCCTTGATGGGCGCCAAGCGCACCACTGCGCCAATATCCACCCAGCCATCATCGGGCTTTAAGGGAATATCCTTAAAGCGATCGAACTGGATGCCGTTGGGGATAACCAGGCATTTGTCCGCATCACAGCCCATATCAATCTGCGTCTTGCGGGCGTTATGGAACAAACTCGTCACGCGGAAGGCGCGGCGGTAGATCTCCTCCGAAAGCAGGTAGAAAAAGCGAATCCAGCGGTCCTTAAATGACGGCACCACCCAATCGGCGCGAATGATCTCTTCCTCGCGCTCGCGGGTATAGATGCCGTGCTCGGTGAGCAGCACCGGCGCATGGTGAACGCTTGAGCCCAGACAGGCGAGCAGGCCGCCGTAGCCGGTCGAGATAGCGTGGTACACATCGGCAACCGGCACCTCGCTGCCCAGCAGGTAGAGCACCGGCAACAGCATAGAGCGCATGGTGTGGAATGCGTCGGCAAAGGGCGTGTAGGGGTACTCGGCAAGGCACACGTCGCGGAAGATGTCCATAAACGTTCGGCTCTGCAAAAACGAGAGCGGATGCACGCGACGGCGCTGAAAGATATCGAACAGCACGTCCCAGTCCGGATTGGAGAGCGACACCAGACGGCGTAGCGCCTCGCGCTCGCGGTCGTTAAAACTGGCTTCGTGCTGCTCGCCCGAAAGCCGCAGGGCATCGTCCAGGAACACCTCGTGCACCTCGACCACGTTGCCGGGCAGCTCGTAGACAAACTTGCCACGGTCGGCAGCATGCGCGCCGATCACCCACAGCACAAACTCGTGCTCGGGCATAGCCGTAATGTAGCCGTGCATCCAGGTAGACACGCCGCCGTGCACATAGGGGTAGCAACCCTCGAGTACCAAGCAGATTCTCATTTGTCGCTACCCTCCTTGCGCGCAATGGTCACCGTCTTGTCCGTGGCTTTGACCAGGTACAGGTCGCCTGTCAGATGCGTAATCTCGCCACCCGTCACCGCACCCGGCTCGCCATTATTGGTACGGAACATGAGCCAAGCCTCGTCGTGGAAATTGCCCAGGCTGAGCGTCCAGGCATCCGCACTGGTATCCACACTCACCGTAACCGACGAAAAGCGCTGAATGGCGCCCGAGCAATCCGAGCCGGTCTGGCGGCGCAGGTCGGGCGCAGACTTGGTAAGCCAGTCCAGGTAGTCGGTCAGGCCGCCCTTGTAGACTTCCCAGCCCTCCTTGGCGCCGCGATCGGGATCGAGCAGGTCGTCCGGGTGCATAAAGTGCGTACTCACGTAGTGCATGTTGAGCTCGGACACGGCAGCCAGGCGCATATAGGAATCGTCGACCATGCCGCCCGAGACAATACGCGGCTGCTCCACAATACCATCGCTCGCCACGCCAAACTCCTGCACGTACGGCAAGTCGGTACCGTCCTCAAAGTACGTACTGGCAATAGTCTTAATGCGCGGAACGTCGGTGCCGATAAGCTGGCGCGCGCGGGCCGAAAGGATATTCGACGGTGGCACGTAGACCGAGCCGTGCGCGTTGGGCAGCACCTCGTCCTGGAAGGCTATAAGCTCGTTGAGCGAAGCGACGAGCGTTTCCTTGTTTTTCCACGTCTTATAGACGTACAACGTACCATAGTCGGTGTCCCAGAGCGCAAGCGGCTGATGGTTGTAGCCGTGAAAGCCCAGCTCTCCGCCCATCTGCAGCAGCATGCCGCCAAAGTAGCGGAACTGCGTGGTATCGGCCTGGCGCGCGGGCTCGGTCTGGTTGACCGCGTCCTCGTAGTTTTCGATCATCACGCCGGTATAGCGAATGCCGTATTTTTGCGCGAGCTTTTGCAGATCGGGCCACCAGACCTTGGCATAAAAATCGGCGACGGAAAGCCCGTAGTCGCGCTTGATGTAGGTGCCGTCGCCCGAGGGCACAGGGCTGGGAAAGTCGTCCAAATAGAACACGGCGCTGTTGATGACCGGATAGGCCGTGGCTTCACCCAGCAAGCTTATGGCCGAAGCATAGAACCCACGCATGACCTTGTCGTAGATGCCAATGTTGCACACCACGGTGTGACCACTGCCGCAATCGTTAGACCAAATGAGCGGCGTGCCCGCATCGCCGGTCTTTGCCCAGACGTGCGCCGTTTCGCGCAATGAAACCGAAAGTGAAGAATCGAAGGGATCCGAGAACTCGTAGCGCTCTCCCCCGCCCAGCATAAAGTCCTCACTCGGAACGATACTTTCGGCTGTCGCATAGTCATATCCGGCCGATTCGATCCCAAGCTTGGAAGCAATAGCCTGCAGGCAGTTCGAGTTATCTGGCGTCATGCCCAGCATGAGTGAGCCGCCCGCACTCACCCAACTCATAATGTCGCTCAGGTGCGTACCGAGCCCATCGAGCGACGGCATGAGCAAAATCACGCGATCGAAGGAGGTCAGCGAGGGAATGGCATCCGCACCATCCAGGGCAAGGTCCACGTCGCGGTGCGCGATCTTCATGTCGAGCAGGATCTGGTCGAACTGGTCTTTAACGTCGTCAACACCATCTTGGTCCGAGTCGGTAATGACCAGGCACGTGGGCTTTTGGCCAAAGATTGCCGAGGAGGCCGGCACTGCATCGTTGGCGGCAAGCATCCCCAGCTTATGCTGGCCCGCGCTGTACTGCACGCCGGCACGCTCCACCAGCAACACGGCGGCCATGGCAATAAAGACCGCCCACACCACGAGGAGTCCCATCCAACGAAAGCGGCCTGCACGGTCGCGGATATGTTGCGCCACGCTCATCGGACCTCCTCCCCGTCGCGCCAAAACGCCAACTTTTCGCGGTTGTCGGCGCTCAAATACACATGTTGCTTGTCAATCGCATCAATCACACGGTGGACCTCGTCACCGTCGCGGCGCATCACGGCCAGGCGCAGGCAAAGCATCCAAACCTCCTGCTCCTCGGGCACGTCGAGTACCAGCTGGTTGGTCACGGCCTGCGCCTCGTCGATCTGTCCGACATCGGCCAGCGCCGTCGCATATCGAATGCGCAGCTCAAGGGTATCCTCGCGCTCGCAGCGACGCGCAAGCAGGCGCGCGTACTGTTGGCGCTGAATCTGAGCCACGCGCCCCTCAGCCAAGCCCGAGCACAAGTATTCACCAAGAAAATCGCAGTATTCGTTGAGGTTTTGCGCGCTCGGGTCCGTCTTAAAGGCACGCTCCAGCTGCTGCAGTTTAAGGTCGGACTCCTTGGAGATCTGCGCCACCGCCGTCGCGGCATAGTGCGCCACCTCAACGTCGTCGTTAAGCTTAGCCGCCTGCAGCTGCGCCAGGTACGCGTCGGGCTCCTCGGTGAGCATGGAGAGCATTAGTCGGCGCCGGTATGCCGGGTCGTTGACGATGAGCGCCTCCTCGAGCGGCACTACGCCTGCATCGGCGTCACGGTCGTGCACCAGGATGCTGCGATGTAGGTCGTCGTTGAAGCGCAGCGACTCCAGCGCAGACTCTTTCAGCCCCTCGCCAAACACCGCGCTGCGGGCCGATAGCAGAACCACCAGCAACGGGCCCCACAGCGGCACCAGCACTATCACAGCCAACATGTGCCCGCGCACCGGCAGCAGGCCCAGCTTCATGAGCGTCCACAGCATCAGGCAAACCAGCGCATGAATCAGCAGCAAGACGGCAGCAACGACAAGCGAGATCAAGCGGCACCCCCCTCACCGTCACCGGTGTAAGAGATGTGTTGCAACAGCGCCACGATGTCCTCGCCATCGACGGGCTCCACCGCAATCTGCTTTGCGCTCAGGCGCTCGCGGATAATGGGCAGATCGCACGCCTTTGCCTGGCGCATAAGCAGGTAGAGCACGTCGCCGTCGACCAAGCCCGCCGCGTCGCTCTCGCGGATTGCCGACCCGATTGCGCCCACCAGCTCGCCGACAGGCTCCATGCCCGGTACCACGCGCAGGAGCAAAAAACTCCCCATCTTGCTATCTGCGAGCGCCTGCTCCGCCGCGAGCTCTTGGCCAAAGGCAGCCTGCTTGAGCACGCAAGTGCCGTCAACGCAGCGTTTATCCTGCGCCACCGCCTCATAGTCAAAGGCACGGCCCAGCGCGCTTTCGACCAGCCCGCACAAGATGCGGAACAGGTTTTGATAATAGAGAGTCATTTGGTTTTCGGCCGCACGACGCACAAAGATCAACACGGCGGGTGCCCCGTCGCGCTCGATCGTGTATCCAAACATGGGAAGCCCCGGCGTCAGCTCGCGGTTCACCCACAGGTTCGAACGGCCCCCGTCGCCCAAAAGAGGTGCAAGCTGCTCAAGCGTGAGCGAGCGTGCGGCATCTTCGGCAATCGCGGGACTTGCTGCCACCAGGCGTGCAAATGCCCCGCCCGAAACATGGTAGATCGCCACCGAATCGTTCTCGAGGATCTCGCCCAGAAGCTCGCAGCACTTGCGATAGATGTCGCGAGGGTTGAGTACGTCGAGCTCCTGCGTCACGGCAAAGATCTTGCCAAAGCTGTCGTGGCGACCCACGATCTGGCGCCTGTACGCGCGCTTGTCCTCGATCGCGTCGTGGTAGAGCTGCTTAAGGAACGTATTGCGGTTGCGCACGAGCTCGTTTTGATCGCGCTCCGCCCTAATGGCTTCGCTGTTGCGCAGCTGCACATAGCCGCACACGGCACCCACCACAAAGTACGCAATAAACGGTAGCCAGTTGGACGGCTCGTAGAACAGACCCTGGAAGGTATAGCCGTACTGAGTAAAGTAGCTGGCTGCCAAACCCACCGACGCCAGCAGCGCCGCAACCAGGCCAAAGTCCAAGCCATACAGCGTGCCGATCAGCACCACGTAGAGCAGGCGATAATCGAGCACGTTGAGCTGGACCGATTGTGAGAACAGATGCTCCAGTACCTCGAACAGAACCCAGGCAACGCCCGTCTCTAGGCATTTAATAGGCAGCGTGCGCATCTGGATGCGGTCGATGGCGGCGCGCAAGGGGTTGACCTTCTTTGCGCGGCCAGCATCCCAACGCGCTTGAATGGTCGAGAGATCGCGCAGCAAGTCATAGCGCTGAAACCAGCCATAGCGCACGCGAGCGACGTCGCTGGCGGGCATGGCGTAGCCGGCAGAATCGCCATAGGCAACGGCAAGGCCGGGGAACAGCGCCTTGAGGGCGTCGCCCACCTCACCCGCCGTGTGATGGAAGGACTGTCTCTTATAC
>URHU01000119.1:0-5488 GCA_900547715.1 uncultured Collinsella sp.
AGCGTCAGATGTGTATAAGAGACAGGATCACATGCGCCCGAGACGGCAGGGCAGCAAGAATCGCCGCCCCCTCCTTGTCGCGCGCGGCATCCACGCCGCCCGCCTTAGCCGGGTCGATATCGGCCACCTCGCGGATATCAACCTTGGCATAGGCACCTAGGCGCTTGGTGTACTCAGCGCACGCGTCCTTCCAAAAGCGCTCCTTGAGCTTACCGACGCAAACGACGGTGTATTTCACGCGCGTTTACTCCTTCGAATCGTTTTGAACTTTGCCGGCGGTCAGCATCTGCTCGAACATCGAGGCCGACTGCGAAAAGTCACTCGGCAGCACGACCGTCGAGGTTTTACCCGTGCGAGCGAACTCCGTCATCATCTCGGACCACTGCGTAAACATGAACAGTTGGTTGGCCTCGTCATTGCCGACACCCGTCTCCTGGATGATCTCGAGCGAATCTTTGATACCCAGCGCGATGGCTTTGCGCTGGTTGGCGATGCCCTCGCCCGCCTTTTCCATTGCCTCAGCCTCGGCGGTCGCCTCGGTGACGCGCTTGATGCGGTCGGCCTCGGCGAGCTCCTGTGCCGCAGCGCGCTTGCGCTGGGCGGCGTTGATGTCGTTCATGGAGTTCTCAACCTCGGTCGGCAGTGCGATTTTGGTGATGAGCGTCGACACGAGGGTGAAGCCGTAGGCGGCCATCTGCTCGGAAACGGTAGCGTTGACATCCTTGGCGATGTCATCCTTCTTGGCAAAGACCTCATCGAGCGTGTAGACAGGGATGGAAGAGCGCAGGGCGTCGGTGATGAAGTCACGCATCTGGTCGACGGGCTCCTGCAGCATGTAGTAGCTCTTGTAGATACCCGAATCTGCCGGGCCGGCGCCCATGTCATAGCTCACGTGGTACTGAGCAGAGACCTCAAGGCCGATGGTCACGTTGTCCTGGGTCTTAACGTCGATGCCAAAACCGTTTTTCATGGTGCGCAGACTCACCGTGGCGGCCTTGCGGTCGATCACGGGTACCTTCATGTGGAAGCCCGCATTGACGATGCGATTGAACTTGCCCAGGCGCTCGATGATCACGGCATGCTGCTGTTCAACGACATAGCAGGCGTTGGGAAGCAGTAGCAACAGAATGATGATGGGAAGCAGAAGGCTCGTAAGGGCGGCAATGATACCGGACAACAGCATGGTCTCTCCTCTGATAGGCACACGTTGGGACTAGGATACCCGCACGAAGCAGCTGTGTGACACCAACAAGAGGCCCATAACAAAAAAGCCCCCATTGCTGGGAGCTCTTTCATTCAATGGTGCGGGCGAAAGGACGTCCGCGTATCCGCTTCGCGGATCCACACCGGCTTCGGCCGCCTGCCGGCGCCCTCGCCAGCTCGCTAAAAACGCTCCGCGTTTTCTTTACGCTCGCTCCTTCACAGGTTCAAGTCCCTGTGATGGGCCCATAACAAAAAAGCTCCCATTGCTGGGAGCTCTTTCAATCAATGGTGCGGGCGAAAGGACTTGAACCTTCATGGGGTTGCCCCCATACGGACCTGAACCGTACGCGTCTGCCAATTCCGCCACGCCCGCGTGCAGGAATTAGAATAACGGAGCGCCATCGCGAACGCAAGAACTATTTTTGAAAAAGTTTGCAGGCATTTTCCCAAGCTGCTCGCGCGATTGCCTCAGCATCCTCGCCGGTACGATCGACACGGTCGTTGACCAGCGTGTTTGCCGTGATAGAAATCATTGCCGGCTCGCACTCAAGACCGCGGATGGGCTCCGGAGCCATATACGGGCAATCCGTCTCGAACAAAATTCGATCGAGTGGGGTTGCCGCAAATGCCTCGCGCACGTCGTCGTTGCGCTTAAAGGTGGCCGCACCACCATAGGCGATATAGCAGCCCAGCTCCACAAAGCGCTCCATCGTGGCGCGGTCCTCGCCAAAGCAGTGCAGCACACAACCGGCCTGGGGCACGCCCACCTCACGAAGCACGTTGTAGGCGTCCACGTGCGAGGTACGTTCCTGGTCCGTGTCCTCGTGACGCAGATGCAGCTCCACCGGCACGTTACGGCACACGGCAAACTCGAGCTGGCGCGCCATGCAGTCAATCTGCACGTTATGGGGTGCCGGCGCGATGTCGTCGTCATAGTCCATGTGGTAGTCCAGGCCGATTTCGCCAATACCGGCGCATAAGGGGTCATCAAGTGCGGCAACGACCTGTGCATGGACGTCGTCGGTATAGTCCGGCGCGCCATACGGATGCACGCCGGCAAGATACTTGATCTGCGGGATATCCTGCATCGGCAGAATCTCGCGCGTCAGCCAGTCGCTATAGTCCGTCACGCTGCGTTTGTCTGCGATGGGGTCGAACATCGTCACCAACAGGTCGACGCCCGCCACCTTGGCACGCACGAGCGTCTCAGGCACATCCTTGCCCCAGAACGAAAGCAGATGCGCATGCGTGTCGGCAAGCGGTGCCAAGGGCACGGGACAAGCAACCGTCTTCTTTTTCTTGGTAAACGTCACGCGTTCGGCATTAAGCATCATGGATTAGCTCCTGGGCCAGGCGGACAAAGTCGGCAACATCAAGCGTTTCGGCGCGCGTGGTGGATGCGATACCGCAAGCCTCAAAGGCGGCATCGAGCACGTCCTTGGCAAAGCCGTTGGCGCTCATGGAATTGCGGATGGTCTTGCGACGCTGAGCAAATGCAGCATCAATCACGTGGGCCACAAATTCGCAATCGAGTCCTTCGGGCACCACGCCGTCAACACGGTCGATACGCACGACGGCCGAGTCCACGTGCGGCGCCGGCATAAAGCAACGCGGCGGCACCTCAAAGCGACCCGTCACCTGCGCATACAGGCCGAGCTTTGCCGTATAGCCGCCATAGGTCTTGTTGCCCGGCACTGCGGCAATGCGATCGGCAACCTCCTTTTGCACCATGACGACGGCGCGCTTGAGCGCCGGCATCGTCTGGAAGAACTGCAGGATGATTGTCGCCGCCACGTTATAGGGCAAGTTCGCGACAAATACCGTGGGCTCGCCGCCGGCAGCCTGCTCAATCTGCTCCGGTCCCACCTTAAGCGCGTCGCCCATGATAAAGCGGAAGTTGGCATAGTCGGCGGCGTGGGCGTCGAGCACCGGTTCGAGCTCAGGATCGGCCTCAATGGACGTAACGCACGCCGCTTCCTGCAGCAACGCAAGTGTCAACGTACCGCAACCCGGACCCACCTCGAGTACGCGCTCGTCACCTGCAAGCTCGGCAAGCTCGCAGATACGCTCGATCACATGATTGTCGATTAGAAAGTTCTGGCCCAGGCGATGCTTGGTCGCAAGGCCAAACTCCTCTAGCAGCTCCCTGGTGGCCGTGGGGTTTGCCAAAGGCGAAGTTGTCATGGTTGCCTCCTTAGCATGATGGCGGCGTCTTGAAACAAAAGGGCATGGACCGTTGCGGCCATGCCCTTACATCCAAACAGCAAATTGCCGATATGGCGCTCGCGCGGTCTCTACGCCAGACGCGGGAACAGCGGATCGCCCTTCTCGACGGGCTGACCGCCGGCAAGCAGGCCCCAAGTGCAAATGCCCTTGAGGTCGTCGCTCGCGGCCTCGCCCTCACAGGACAGACGGCGCAGAGCCTCGACAGAAGTCTGGGGCATGAGCGGCATCAGCAGGTGAGCAGCAATGCGGATGGCCTCGAGCAGGTTGTAGATCACAAATGCCAGTTCGTCAGCCTTGGCCTCGTCCTTGGCAAGCGCCCAGGGCTCGGAGTCCTCGATGTAGTGGTTGGCGGCGTGGATGAGCTCCATGACCTCGTCCTTAGCTCCACCGTAATCGAGCACGTCCATCTTGGTCATGTAGCGCTCGACCAGACCATCGGCAATCTTTGCCAGCGGGTTGTCGAACGCGTCGGCAGACGCCGGTTTAGCCGGGGCGCAGCCGTCAAAGTACTTTGCGCTCATGTTGAGCGAACGCGAAATCAGATTGCCCCAGCTGTTGGCCAGGTCAGCGTTGTAGACCTGCTCCATGCGATCGAAGCTGATGGCGCCGTCGGTACCGGGAACGACGTCGGTCATGAAGTAGTAGCGATAGCCCTCGACGCCCAGCATGTCGATAACGTCCTGCGGAGCGATGGCGTTGCCGCGGCTCTTGGACATCTTCTCGGCCTTGCCGGTCTCGGCATTGCGCACGGTCAGGAAGCCGTGGGCAAAGACGTGCTCGGGCAGGGCCTCGCCGATGGCCATGAGCATGGCGGGCCAAATGACGCAGTGGAAGCGGATGATGTCCTTACCCACGATGTGGAACTGCGCGGGCCAGCGATAGGCCAGCTCGGCACGCGCCTCGTCGGTGTCGACACCGTAGCCGACGGCCGTCATATAGTTGAGCAGTGCATCGAACCACACATACGTCACGTGGCCCTCGTCAAACGGGACCTGAATGCCCCAGTCAAAGCTCGTGCGGCTCACGGATAGGTCGTTAAGGCCGCCCTCGACAAAGCTGCGAACCTCGTTCATGCGGAACGCAGGCTCGACAAAGTCGGGGTGCTCGTCATAGAGCTTGAGCAGCTTGTCCTGGAAGGCGGAAAGCTTAAAGAAGTAGGACTCCTCCTGCACGCGCTCAAGCGGACGGTGGCAGTCGGGGCACAGGTGCTGGCCGACGCTGCCGTACTCCTCGTCGCCCTTCTGGACCTGTGTATCGGTGAAGTAGGTCTCATCAGGCACGCAATACCAGCCGTCGTAGCTGCCCTTATACAGGTAACCGGACTCCTTCATGCGTTCCCACAGGTACTGCACGGCATGATGCTGGCGCGGCTCGGTGGTACGAATGAAGTCGTCGTTGGAGATCTCGAGCTTGCTCCAAAGCTCCTTGAAGTGCGGAGCCTGGCTGTCGGTCCACTCCTGCGGCGTCATGTTGTGCTTGGCTGCAGCCTCGGCGACCTTCTCGCCGTGCTCGTCCATGCCAGTCAGGAACTTGACGTTATAGCCGGCTGAGCGACGATAGCGAGCCTGGACGTCGGCGATGATGGTGGAATAAGCCGTGCCCAGATGCGGATCGGCGTTGACGTAGTAGATGGGCGTCGTGATAAAGAACGAAGGCTTGGTTTGATCCATGGGGTCTGTCCTCCAGAAAAACGTTGCATACAGGGGATGATTCTAACGCAAGGGCTGGATATCCTCCATCTATTGCATATCGAGCACCATGGCATAGACATCGCGCTTGCGGCGCGAATACTTCTGAGACAGGCGCTTGGCCACCGCAGAGGCGGGCTCCCCCTCCTCGAGCGCGACGCGGATATCCTCGCGCAGGGCCTCGTCGGGATCCGCCGCCGCGGCGCCAACCGGCATGATACCGGCCTCCTCATCCTCGCTCGGCGGCGCGATGACCAGCGCAATCTCGCCCTTTACCTCGCCGCGGGCATGCAGCTCCTCGGCAAGCTGGGCAGCGGGTCCGCGCTGGGGTCGAACATCGTCACCCTGTCTCTTATACACATCTGACGCTG
>URHU01000120.1:0-5321 GCA_900547715.1 uncultured Collinsella sp.
GAGATTTCTGCCTGTCTCGTGGGCTCGGAGATGTGTATAAGAGACAGGCCCAGCCGCATCGTATTCACCGCAAGCTGACGCGCGATTAGTCGAGCTCAGGTGACCTAACGAGAAAGGGACGATAACCTTGGGGTTATCGTCCCTTTTTGTTACTTGGTAGAAGGCTCGACTTTATCGATGGCCCAGGTGGATCCGAGGCCACCGGTGGTATTGCGGCGGATGCGCACGGCAACCTCGCGGCGCTCGCCGGCCTGCGTGTAGCGCAGGGGGAAGCTTGCGCGGTTTCGCGCGGCCTCGATGGTACCGCGCTCGCGGGCGATCCAGTAGTACTCGCCGACAATGCCGAGGGTATCGGCGCCGTAGGGGAGATAGGTCGACAGCTGGTGCAGAAGCGGGCCGGGGCAGAAGACCTCGGTTGCGAAATCGACGGGGAAGTCCTCGGGGATGGCGGGCGCTACGGGTGCGGGGGCCGGTACCATCGCCGGTGCGAAGGCCTGCTCATTGACGGGCGTCATCTCGACGACGGGCACGGGTTCGGTGCCGAGTACTGATTCGGTGCCCACTTTCGGCATCGCCGCGGAACCTGCAGGCTCGACGATAGCGGGTGCGTCTGCGGTCGCGGTGTCGAGCTCAACCTGCGTCGCGCTCTCATTCTCGACGCTCGACTTTGCCTCGATGGGCGTGGATGCCATGGTGGTGATGCCGGCGTTTGCGTTCTCGGGGTCATAGACGACCGTGAGCGAGATGGCGGGCTGCGGCATCTCGGGCTCCGGCGCCGACTCGGTAGCGTCTTGATCAGCGGACTCGTCGGGCTGATTGTCCTCGGTCTCGTTGCCAAAGACATCGCTGTTTTGGAACGCAGGCGTCTCGGGTTGGTCAGCGGCTTCTTCGGTTGTCGACTTGGGCGCTTCGTTGAGCTCCACAGTGGCTTCCTGCTCGGATATGACTTCGGAATCGGTCGTGGCGGCGATTTCGGTTTCGGCTTCTGCCGTTACCTCAATAGCGACTTCGATCTCTGTCTCGGGCTCGGGTTCCGGCGCGGCTTCAACCATGGCTTCGGGCTCGGGACGCTTAACGTGCTTGGGGCGCACGGCCTTGAGGTCCTTCTCACCGCGCTTTTTCTTTTTGTAGGACTGCTTAGCGCCCTTGGCTGCCTTGGGCTTGTCCTCGCCCTTGGCAAGGGCGGCATCCCAAGCCTCGTTGGCGATGACGGTGGCGTACAGGCGGCCGCCCTTAAAGACAGTCAGTTTAATGCAGTCGTCGAGTTCCTCGAGCAACTCGCGCGTGGACTCAAAGCCCAGGTCATAAGCGGTCATGTCGCCTGCGGCGAGCGCCTCCTCGACCTGTGTCATAAACGTTTGCTTGCCGCACCCAATCGCGTCGCGCAGCAGGCGATACAGATAGATGTGGTTGCCCAGCGAAAGCGTGGGCCTAACTATTGTCTTGCTCATGGCAAATCTCCTCTTTACACATGTAAAGCATCTTACCATCGCATGGCGTTCGCCATGGCGGCGCCCAAGGCAAACGGGCGCGAACCGCTTTCGATTCGCGCCCGTTGTACAGGTCGGTTATCTATGAGAGACAAATGTGCTTAGTTGCCCGATGCCGTGCCTTGGCTCGAGTTGTCAGATGCCGTGCCGGACGCGGTTCCGCTCGAGCTGTTGGTGTTGCTACTGTCTGCTGAGCCCGTTCCCGACGTGGTGTCGCTCGTCTGGCCGCCCGTGCTTGGCTGTGAACCGTCAGTCGTTTGGCTTGAGTCGGTCGTGCCGGACGGCGTGCCACTGTTGGCCGTAGAGGAATCGGTGCCCTGCGATTGGTTTTGGGTGTTCGAGGACGAATTGGCAGAGGTAGGACTGTCTTGCGTGCCGTCCGCCTGTGCCTGCTGATCTTGCGACTGGGTGTCGCCATTTGCATCGCTCTCGGTCGTGCGCGACGACAGGATTGGCCCCGGGCGCTCGCCCAGACCCTCACCGGCAGTGGTGATAAGGATGGCACCGGCGCAGGCGATGACCGCGACGATGGCGATAGCGATCGAGAAGACGATGACCTTCTTTTGCGTCTGGCTGCGCTCTGCCGCGGCCTTGGCGCGCAGGCTGTCAGGGGCGACGCGGGCCGTGGTCGCGCGCCCCGCAATCTGGCGCATCTCCTGCGTAGTCGCGGCGCCGCCCAGGTGCTCCTCGGCATTAAGCTCAACGGGCTCATAGGCGCCGGCGGGGTAGTCGACGGCGGCGTGCGTACCTTTGATGGCTTCGGCGCTGGCAGAGATAAAGTGGCGGTAGACCTGCGAGGACACAACGGTGATGACCGAGCTCACGGCGGCACCAATTACTGAACCGGCGATACCGATCTTGGAGGCAAGCGCGACGCTCGTGGCGGCAGCCGCGGCGCCGGCGATGATCTGGGGAATGGAAATGTCGTCAAACAGACCCTTTTTGGGCGCGATGGCCATGGTCTGTCCGATGGAATGGTTCTCGTGCACGCCGTTGTTGAGCGATGCCGGCGTCATGACGCGCGTGCGCGGCGCGTCGGTGTACTTGGTTGTCATACGGGGTCCTCCCGGTGTAAATCTGCTTCGTTTCGTGTAGCCATCAGGGTACCCACCAGATGTGAATCGTACGTGACATTTAACAGATACCATCAACTCATCAATAGCTCACCAAGTTGGTGGGATGCGGTTGCGCCCGGCGGTTGAACTACAATAGGGCTTGCTAATTGTGTTGAATGGCGTCTACGCACGGGAGCATTCTTATGAATCTTCACCTTTCTCAGTCTGATGGCTTTTTGCGTGTGGCGGCGGCGTCGCCGCAGATTCGCGTGGCCGATGTCGAGGGCAATGCCGAGGTTACGTTAGCGGCTGTTCGCGCGGCTGTTGAGCGCGGCGTTCGCACGCTGGTGCTGCCCGAGCTCAACTTGTGCGGCTATACCGCGGCCGATCTGTTCCATAACCGCACATTACTGCATGCCTGCGAGGCTGCTTTGGTGCATATCCTCGATGAGACTCGTGAGCTGCCGATTGTCTTTACCATCGGTCTTCCCGTTGCAGTTGCCGAGAATATCTACAACTGCGCCGCCGTGTGCTGCGCGGGCGAGCTTTTGGGCCTCACGGCCAAGAAGTATCTGCCCAATTATGGCGAGTTCTACGAGCGCCGCTGGTTTGCTCCGGCGCCCGCAGATCCTGTGTGGGTCGAGTTTGCCGGTCAGGGTCCGGTTCCGCTGGGTTCGGGGCTTGTCTACCGCTGCTGTGATGAGGGTGCTGAGGACCTGGTGCTGGGCGTCGAGGTCTGTGAGGACCTGTGGGTACCTGCGCCGCCCTCGACCGAGATGGCGCTTGCCGGTGCCACGGTGATTCTCAACCCCTCCGCTTCCGACGAGATCATCGGTAAGGCAGATTACCGACGCAGCCTCATATCCAACCAGAGCGCGCGCCTGTACTGCGCCTATGCCTATGCGGACGCGAGTGAGGGCGAGTCCACGACCGATATGGTCTTTGCGGGCGAGAACCTCGTCTATGAAAACGGATCTAAGCTCGCCGCCACGAAGCTCCTCACCTGCGATATGGCGGTGGCCGATGTCGATCTTGACCGCCTGGTTGCCGAGCGCCGTCGCTCGACGACGTGGACGCGCGCGGACGATGCGCCGGAGGCCACGACCGTTGAGTTTTCGTTTGAGGGCGTGCTGGCCAAAGAGCCTGTCCTGCGCGATGCCTGCGATATCGACCGTGTCTTCCCCCGCGCGCCTTTTGTGCCGGCCGACCACGGCGACCTGGCCGAGCGTTGCGAGACCATCCTCGATCTACAAACCGCCGGCCTCAAGACCCGCCTTGCCCATACGGGTACCAAGGCTGCAGTCATCGGTCTTTCGGGCGGCCTGGACTCCACGCTGGCACTGCTTGTGACCGTGCGTGCCTTCGATGCGCTGGGGCTGCCGCGTACGGGTATCACGGCGGTCTCCATGCCAGGTTTTGGCACGACGCATCGCACCAAGTCGAATGCCGAGTCGCTCGCTCGCGACCTGGGTGTGAGCTTCCGCGAGGTTTCGATCCACGCGGCTGTGGAGCAGCACTTCAAGGACATTGAGCACGATTCGGCCGTGCAGGACGTGACCTACGAGAACAGCCAGGCCCGCGAGCGTACGCAGATTCTGATGGACCTGGCCAACCAGGCTGGCGGCTTTGTCATCGGTACCGGCGACCTGTCGGAGCTGGCGCTCGGCTGGGCTACCTATAACGGCGACCACATGAGCATGTACGCCGTCAACGCGAGCGTGCCCAAGACGCTTGTGCGCCATCTGGTGCGCTATGCGGCTGATGTCTTTGGCGGGCGTATTGCCGAGGTCTTGCTCGATATCCTCGATACGCCGGTGTCCCCCGAGCTTCTGCCGCCCACGGGCGATGGCGAGATCGCACAGAAGACCGAGGATTTGGTGGGCCCGTACGAGCTGCACGACTACTTCCTCTACTACCTGCTGCGTTTTGGCTTTGAGCCGGGCAAGATCTACCGCATGGCGCTCAAGAGTTTCGAGGGCGTCTACGACGCCAAGACCGTCCACACATGGCTACGTACGTTCTACCGTCGCTTCTTTGCCCAGCAGTTTAAGCGCAGCTGCCTGCCCGATGGTCCCAAGGTGGGCTCGGTGACGCTCAGTCCGCGCGGCGATTGGCGTATGCCGAGTGACGCCAGCTCGCGTCTGTGGCTTGCGCAGATCGACGCGCTCAATCCAGTTGACTAAGGTTGGCTAAATTGAACCAATACGGGGGTTGCAAGCGTTACACTTTTGCAATCTGATGGCCCGTATCGCGCGGCGCTCTTGTCGGAGCGCCGCGTTTTTTATATCGAAAGGTGGCACCATGCAGGCATCGCAGCGTCTCGACCGCTTTGGCGCGGAGGTCTTCGCCTCGCTCAACAACAAGCTTCTCGCGCTGAAGGCTCAGGGCAAGACCATTTACAACATGAGCGTGGGCACGCCCGACTTTAAGCCGTACGACCATGTGGTCGAGGCGCTCACGCAAGCAGCCCAAGATCCCGAGATGTGGAAGTATGCCCTGCGCGACCTGCCCGAGCTCAAGCAAGCCGTGTGCGATTACTATGAGCGTCGCTTTGGCGTTTCGGGCATTACGCCGTCCATGGTGCAGTCGTGCAACGGCACGCAGGAGGGCGTGGGCCATTTGGGCCTGGCCCTGCTCGATCCGGGTGACACCATTCTGGTTCCCGATCCGTGCTACCCGGTCTTTGAGGCGGGTGCCAAGATCGCCGATGCCAAGCTCGAGTACTATCCGCCTGTCTCTTATACACATCTCCGAGCCCACGAGACAGGCAGAAATC
>URHU01000121.1:0-5308 GCA_900547715.1 uncultured Collinsella sp.
TACACGCGTAAGATCGTCGGCAGCGTCAGATGTGTATAAGAGACAGGTCTTTATCCTGTGCCTGGTTTTGGGTATCGTGCCCACGGCCATCTTTGTTTCCGTCATGAGCGGTCTGTGCTGCTATGAGTTTTTCCGTATGACAAGACTCGATGGCAAGATGGCTAACGAGCGCATGGGTATCGCTGCCGCCGTACTCTTTCCGCTGTCGGCGTTGGGCGATTCGATGTTGCTGAATGCCCTGCTTTTTGCCCTGATGCTCGCTGTGGGCATTTGGTATGTCTGGTCGCCGCGTACCCGCATCTCTGATGTGGCCGTGACGCTCATGGGTCCCATCTACACTGGCTTTATGCTGTCGGCTATCGTGCTGCTGCGCGATGCCGTGCCCGGTTTTGCCGGCGCCCTGCTTTCAGTGGGCGTTTGCGCGTCCCTTTGGGTCTCCGATTCGTTTGCCTACATTGTGGGCAGCCGTATCGGCAAGCACAAGATGGTTCCCAAGATCTCTCCCAAAAAGAGCTGGGAGGGTATTGTCGGCGGCATCCTGGGCTCGGTTTTGATTTGGCTCATTCTGTGGGCGACGCACTTCTACAAGCTCAGCCTGCCCTATGCGCTGCTGTGCGGCGTGGTCGTGTCCATTTTGGGCGTTATCGGCGACCTTATCGAGTCGCGCATCAAGCGTGGCGTGGGCGTCAAGGATTCCGGCAACCTTATCCCGGGCCATGGCGGCATGCTCGACCGTAGCGACTCGCTTATCTTTGGCTGCATTACCGCTCAGCTGCTTTTGATGATCGGAGGCGTGCTGTAATGTCATTCCAGACGACGTATGGCCCCGATGGACGCCTCCGTGTTGCCATCCTGGGTTGTACGGGCTCTATCGGCACCCAGGCACTCGATGTGTGCCGTCAGCATGCTGATCGCCTGCAGGTGACGGCGCTGTCCGTTAATTCCAGCACCTCTGAGCTCGTTGCCGCTGCCCGCGAGTTCTCGGTTCCGGCGGTTGCCGTGGCCGACGCCGCCCACGGTGCGGACGCTGTGCTGCAGGAGTTGCCCGAGGGAACGAAGCTCGGCGTTGGCGCGCAGGCGGTTTGCGAGCTCGCGCGTCGCGACGATGTCGACTGCGTGCTCGTTGCTATTGTGGGCGCTGCCGGTCTCGAGGCGAGCCATGCGGCCTTGACCTCTAATAAGCGCCTTGCCCTTGCCAACAAGGAGTCCCTCGTCGTCGGTGGCGACTTGCTTATGCCGTTGGCACAACCGGGCCAGCTTATTCCAGTCGACTCTGAGCACTCCGCCATCTACCAGTGCTATCTGGGGGAGGACCCGCGCGAGGCTCATTGTATTTGGCTTACCTGCTCGGGCGGTCCGTTCTTTGGCCGCACGCGCGACGAGCTCAATCGCGTGACGCGTGCCGATGCCCTCGCACATCCCACGTGGGCCATGGGTGCCAAGATCACCATCGACTCCGCCACCCTCATGAACAAGGGCCTAGAGCGCATTGAGGCCATGCATCTGTTTAACTGCGACCTCGATTTCATTAACGTGGTCGTGCAGCGTCAGTCCAAGATTCACTCTATGGTCGAGTTTGCCGACGGCTCCGTGATGGCGCATCTCGGTGCTTCCGACATGCGTATTCCCATCCAGTTCGCGTTCTCGTATCCCGAGCGTTGGGATACCCCGGCGCCTCGTATCGATTTCCGCGAGCTGGGGCAGCTCACGTTTGATGCTGCCGACATGGATACCTTTCGCTGTCTGGCACTGGCCGAACGTGCTGGCAAGACGGGTGGCACCATGCCGTGCGTGCTCAATGCCGCCAACGAGGTCGCCGTCGATGCCTTCCTGCACGATGGCTGCAGCTTTACCGATATCGATCGCATTGTAGAATCCTGCATGGATGCCCACGATATGCAGGCGGTCGATTCGTTTGAGCAGCTTCGCGACATCGATGCGTGGGCGCGTGAAAAGGCTGCGCAGGTGCTCGCCGCAACCCGTTCCTAACCCATAAGGATTGCTTTTTCGTTTTATGGATACTGTTCTGAGCGTTCTCTCATCTGTCTTTTGGGGCCTGCTGATGCTTTCCGTCCTCGTGTTTTTGCACGAGGGCGGCCACTTTTTGGCGGCGCGTGCCTGCGGCGTCCGTGTGACCGAGTTCTTTTTGGGCCTGCCGTGCCGCTTTGACATCCATTACACGTCGCGTCGCATTGGAACCAAGTTTGGCGTGACCCCGCTGCTGCTGGGTGGCTACGCTGCCATCTGCGGTATGGATCCGACCGACGTCTCGTGCGCTGATCGCGTGCTCGCGGCTATCTATCGTCATGGTCGCGTGACCGTGGCCGACCTTGCCGCCGAGCTCGAGCTATCCGAGGAGGATGTGCTTGAGGCATGCGCCTTGCTCTTGGGTTGGGGCTCTATCGCGCCTTGGTATGAGGAAGGGGAGAAGCCCTCGCCGAGCTACTATCCCACCAAGTATCAGACGCTGCCGCGAGACGTGGCGGGCTACACCACCTTTGACGGCCGCCGTTTCGATCGAGAGCATGCGACTACCGAGGGCGATGTGTGGGAGCTGCCGTGCGGCGAAGCCGAGTTCCTTGCGCAAGAGCGTTCGCATACCTATCTGGGCCAGGGTTTTCTCAAGCGCGCCTTTATGCTGCTCGCGGGCATTCTCGTCAATATCCTGACGGGCTTTTTGCTGCTTATGAGTATCTATTCCATTGCGGGTGTCACCGTGCCGATGGATACCAACGTGATCGGTCAGGTTGACGAGGGGTCTATTGCCGCCAAGGCGGGTATCGAGGGCGGCGACGCGATCCTTTCGGTTAACGGAGTATCGTGCTCTACCTGGATGGACGTTTACGATGCCATCGGTAAGGCTGCCGGTAAGGACGATATCGCCATCGAGTACGAGCGTGACGGCAAGCAGCATTCGACCGCGGTTGCGCTCAAAGAGGACGAGCGCCTAGGTGTGTATGCCTCTACGCAGGTGGTCCGTTTAGACCCCATCACGTCGGCTCGACTTTCGTTCTCCTATGTCGTGCAGACAGCGGAGGGCGTGATGCGCCTGCTCCAGCCGCAGCATACGATGGAGATCCTCGATCAGTCCTCTTCGATCGTGGGTATTAGCGTTATGTCCTCACAGGCTGCTGCTGCCGGCCCTGCCACGTTCCTTTCGTTTGCCGCCCTCATTTCGTTCTCGTTGGGTTTTATGAACTTGCTGCCCATCCCCCCGCTCGACGGCGGCAAGCTGGTCATCGAGATCATTCAAAAGATTGCGGGTCGCGAGCTGCCGCTCAAGGTCCAGACGATTGTGAGCTATGTGGGCATCGCGCTCTTCGCACTGCTGTTTGTCTATATGCTTCGTTCCGACATCCTTCGATTTATTCTGTAGGGGAGTGTTTGGATTGTCTCTATCCCATTCTTTGCCGCGCGAGCTGACGCGCCCCGTGCATGTGGGCGGCGTGCAGATCGGCGGCGGCGCGCCGGTCGTGGTCCAGTCCATGACCTGCACCGATACCGCTGATGCCCAGGCAACGCTTGCGCAAGTGTGCGCGTTGGCGCAGGCTGGCTGCGATATCGTGCGTGTGAGCGTGCCCACTGAGGCCGCGCTTGAGGGTTTCCGCACCATCTGTGCCGAGTCTCCGGTGCCGATTGTCGCTGATATTCACTTTAACCATAAGCTCGCCATTGGTGCCGTTGAGGCCGGTGCTGCCAAGCTGCGCATCAATCCCGGCAATATCGGCGATTGGGCTAAGGTTGACGCGGTGATCGATGCTGCGGGTGCCGCGGGTTGTGCGATTCGCATCGGTGTCAACGCCGGTTCGCTTGAGCAGGACATCGCCGAGCGCGACGACCTCACGCAGCCCGAGAAGCTCGTGATGTCGAGCGAGCGCTTTGTGCAGCACTTTGAGGACCGCGGCTTTACCAACATCGTGCTTTCCGCCAAGGCCCATAGCGTACAGACGACGCTTGATACCTATCGCGCCCTGTCGCGCGAGATTCCCCACGTTCCGCTTCACCTGGGCGTGACGGAGGCCGGTACCAAGCTGCAGGGCACCATTAAGAGCTCGGTGGGACTGGGTATTCTGCTGTCCGAGGGCATCGGCGACACTATGCGCGTCTCGCTCACGGCCGATCCGGTTGAGGAGCCGCCGGTTGCCTGGGGTATTCTGCAGTCGCTGGGCCTGCGTCGCCGTGGCCCCGAGATTGTCTCGTGCCCCACGTGCGCCCGCTGCCAGGTTAACCTCATTCCCATCGCCGAGGAAGTAACCGAGCGGCTTAAGAACTATGCCGCGCCGCTTTCGATTGCCGTCATGGGATGTGCCGTTAATGGCCCCGGCGAGGCTTCCGACGCCGACCTAGGCGTGGCCTGTGGACGAGGTCAGGCCCTGCTCTTTTCGCATGGCCAGATCATTGGTAAAGTAGCTGAGGATCAAATTGTCGACGCGCTTATGGCAGAGGTCGACAAGCTTATTGAGGAGAAATAAATGACCCGAGCAATGTATATGTCTAAGCTCTATGCGCCGACGCTTAAAGAGGATCCGGCGGACGCTGAGCTCGCCAGCCACCGCCTGCTGCTCCGTGCCGGCATGATCCGCAAGGAGGCCGCCGGTCTGTATTCCTACCTGCCGCTCGCATGGCGCTCGATTCGCAAGATCGAGAACATCGTGCGCGACGAGATGGATGCCGCCGGTGCCCAGGAGCTTATGATGCCTATCATGGTCGACGCCGAGTTGTGGCGTGAGTCCGGCCGCATCGACGCCTATGGCAAGGAGCTTGTGCGCTTTGACGACCGTCATGGTCGCGAGTTCGTCCTGGGCCCCACGCACGAGGAGACCGTTACGGCCCTGGTTCGCAATGAGCTGCGCTCCTACAAGCAGCTGCCCGTTAACCTCTACCACATCCAGGATAAGTTCCGCGACGAGTTCCGCCCCCGCTTTGGCCTGATGCGCGGTCGCGAGTTCATCATGAAGGACGCCTACAGCTTCTCCGCCACGCAGGAGAGCCTGCAGGAGGAGTACGACAAGATGAAGCAGGCCTACGCTAACATCTGCGAGCGCTGCTATATCAAGGCTCTGCCCGTTGTCGCCGACTCCGGCGAGATCGGCGGCGACACTTCCGTCGAGTACATGGCTCTGGCCGACGCCGGCGAGGCTTCGCTGGTCTACTGCGACGATTGCGGCTTTGCTGCCGATGACGAGGCTGCAAGCACCAAGGTCGTTGTGACCGAGGGCCCCGGCGATGGTACGCTTACCAAGGTTGAGACTCCGGGTATGGGCACCATCGAGGCCGTTGCAAAGTTCTTCGGCTTCCCCGAGAACGG
>URHU01000122.1:0-5297 GCA_900547715.1 uncultured Collinsella sp.
TATACTCATGGAAACCTCCCATTTCCCGATGTCCAAGAAATGGGAGGCAGTTCACAGGCACCTTTGTGGTGGTTTTTGTTTGCGCGGGCGTTAGGGGCGGACCTGGCCGGTGCCGCGGAGCTTGTATTTGTAGGTGGTGAGGGCCTCGGCGGCAAAGGGGCCACGGGCGTGGAGTTTTTGGGTCGAGATGCCGATCTCGGCGCCCAGGCCAAACTCGCCGCCGTCAGTGAAGCGAGTGCTGGCGTTGGAGTACACGGCCGAGGCATCGACAGCATCGAGGAAGCACTCGCAAGCATCCGTGTCCTCGGCAACGATGGCCTCGGAGTGCATCGTGCCGTAGCGATTGATGCGTGCGATGGCCTCGTCCTCGTTTGCCACGACCTTCACGCTCATCTCGAGAGCCAGGTACTCGCGACCCCAGTCCTCCTCAGTCGCGGCGACGTAGTCATCGCCCTCCACAAAGCCGGCGTCGGCGCACGCGGCGCACGTGGCCTCGTCGCCGTGAATGAGCACGCCGTGTTCGTGCAGCACAGCAACGACCGCGGGCAGGAAGCGATCAGCAACGGCACGGTCGACCAGCAGCGACTCGGCGGCATTGCACACGCCTACGCGCTGGGTCTTGGCATTGACGATAATGTTGAGTGCCTTATCAAAGTCGGCGGATTCATGCACGTAGATGTGGCAGTTGCCAGTGCCCGTCTCGATCACCGGCACAAGCGACTCGCGCACGCAGCGCTGGATCAGGCCTGCACCGCCGCGCGGAATGAGTACGTCGACGATACCGCGGAGCTTCATGAGCTCGCCAGTGGCCTCGCGGTCGGTGGACTCGATCATCGACACGGCCTCGCGCGGGAAGCCCTTGGCCTCGAGCGCATCGGCCAGCAGCTCGGCGATCATGGCACACGAGTGATAGGCCAGCGAGCCGCCGCGCAGAATGCAGGCGTTGCCGGTACGGATGCAGATACCTGCGGCGTCGGCCGTCACGTTGGGGCGCGCCTCGTAGACCATAGCGACCAGGCCCAGCGGCACACTCACACGGGTCAGGTCCACGCCGCTTGCAAGCACGCGGTGGTCGAGCACGCGGCCCACGGGATCGGGCAGCTCGGCGAGCTTTTCCAGGCCGGCGGCCATGCCCTCGACGCGCTCGGGCGTCAGCAGCAGGCGATCGAGCAGTCCGGCCGAGGTACCCGCATCGCGCGCAGCGGACATATCGAGCTCGTTAGCGGCGACGATGGAGTCGACACCGTTGCGCAGTGCTGCGGCCATGGCGCGCACGGCCTCCTGACGCTGCTCATCGCTCGCCGTGGCAAGCGAGGCCGACGCTGCCTTGGCGGCAACGGCAAGATCGTGGACATACGTGGCTATATCGACCGACATGGGCGGCCCTTTCTCCTAGAAGTTTGCAACCATGGTAGCCGATTTGCGCATGGCCTCGCCCACGGCGGTAGAATTGGTCAGCCCGAAACACCGCAACGAACGGAAGACTCACATGGCCCTCATCACTTCGTACCACGTCCCCGGCCTTTATGTCGAGGACCACAGCATCGACGTCCCCCTTGACTGGCGCGGCCTGGAGCCGATGCTCCTGACCGTCGGCAGCACCATGCGCCGCGGCGCTATGCCGGCACCAATCGCCGGCGCGCCCGAGAGCATCAAGCTCTTCTACCGCGTGGTTTGCGCGCCCGACCGCATCAACGACGATCTGCCGCTGCTCCTGTTTTTGCAGGGCGGCCCCGGCGGCGAGAGCCCGCGTCCGCTGTCGCCCACAAGCGACGGCTGGATCGAGGAGGCCGTCAAGCACTTCCGCGTGGTCCTTCCCGACCAGCGCGGCACCGGACGCAGTAGCTGCGTGGACGGACGCACGATCAAGGCACTGGGTGATCGCGCAACGGCCGCCGGCGTCGATACAGCACGCTCGCAGGCTGACTTCCTCAAGCGCCACCTCGCCAGCTCCATCGTGCGCGATTTTGAGTACCTGCGCCTGGTGGGCTTTGGCGGCAAGCCCTGGGTCACACTCGGGCAGAGCTACGGCGGCTTTTTGACGTTGAGCTATCTGTCGCTCTTCCCCGAGGGCATAGCGGCAAGCTTTACCTGCGGCGGCATCCCCCACGTGCCGGCGAGCGCCAGCGAGGTCTACGAGCACACCTTCCCGCGCATGGCTACCAAGACGCAGCAGTATTATGACCGCTATCCCGCTGACGTCGAGCGCGTGGCAGCCCTGGCCGATGCGCTCGAGGCTCAGAAGCCCGTGCTGCCCGACGGCTCGCCGATGACGGTCGAGCGCCTACAGCTCATGGGCAGCGACTTTGGCATGAAGCCGAGCTTTGAGCGTATGCATTGGATTATCGATCACGCTTTTGTTGACGGCGACGGCACGCTGACCTGCGGCGCCTCGGTATCTGACAGCTTTTTGATGCGCGCCTTCGAGCGCACCAACACGCGCACGAATCCGCTGTACTGGACGCTGCAGGAGTTCATATACGCCGACGGCGACACTATGCCCATTGGTTGGGCCGCGGCCGAAGAGAAGGCACACCGCGCCGAGTTCGACACCCTCGCGCGCCCGCTCATGTTTACCGGCGAGGCCATGTTCCCGTGGATGTTCGAGCAGATGCCCGAGCTTATGCCGTTTAAGCCCGCCATGGACCTGCTGATGGAAGACACCAGCTGGGACAAGATCTACGACCCGCAGCGCCTGGCCTGCAACGAAGTGCCGCTCCAGGCCGCGGTGTATTTCGACGACATGTACGTAGATTCGAGCCTGCAGCTCGATACGCTCAGCCGCGTGGGCAACTCGCATGCCTGGGTGACTAACGAGTTCGAGCACGATGGCCTGCACGGCAGCGTGGTGTTCAAGCACCTCTTCAACGAAGCCCTCAACCGCGGAGACCTGCGCCGGATCTTCTAGCAAAGGAGTGTCCCCACCTGCCGGCACAAAAGGAACGTCCCCAAGTGCCGAATAAGTGCCGGCAACGACAATGTCGCAGGTAGAGGGCGGAAAGCGAAAACGTCCCTAAGCGAGTGGCTTTAAATCGTAGGTCGAACAAAAGAAGCGAGCGCCGCCCAGAGCGAACAAGTTGGCATGAAAAAGGCGAGGCATAGACCTGATGGTCATGCCTCGCCTTTTGAATGACAAATTGTCGCTCTGGGCGGCGCGCAGCGTCGACCCGTTAGGCGAAGACGATTAGGTTATCTCGATGGATCGCCGGCTTCTCGGCCAGGTCTGCCAGCAGGCGGTTGCTGGCGATCTGGTCCTGGCGGCGACCGGCAGCAAGCTCCAGCACGTCCGAATCGGCCTCGGCGATACCGCGGGCGACGACCATACCGCTCGGGTCGCACACATCGAGCACATCGCCCTCGGCAAACTGGCCATCGACCTCGCGAATACCCACCGCAAGCAGGGAAGAGCCACGGCTGACCAGCGCCTTCGCAGCACCATCATCGACCGTCACCGAGCCATGAGCCTTGTCACCCAGCGCGATCCACAGCTTGCGGGGTGCGATGTCCAGACGCTCCGCCGGCGGATCGAACAGCGTGCCCACGCTCTCGCCGCGGGCGAGGCGCACGAGCGCATCGGGCTCCTCGCCCGAGCAAATCACGCTCTGAATGCCCGCCGTCATCAGGATGCGGCTCGCGCGGATCTTGGTAATCATGCCGCCCGTGCCCACCGATGTGGAAGAATCGCCCGCCGAGGCAATAATCTTGGCATCGATCTTATGCACGACAGGAACAAACTCGGCCGTGGGGTCCTCATGCGGATTGGCGGTATAGAGGCCATCGATGTCCGAGAGCGTCACGCACAGATCGGCAGAAACCAGGCAGCTCACAAGCGCCGCCAGCGTGTCGTTGTCGCCAAACTTGATCTCATCGACGGTAACGGTATCGTTCTCGTTGACGACCGGCACCACGCCAAGCTCCACGAGGCGCAGCAGGGCGTCGCGCGCATGCAGGTAGGACGTGCGACGGGCCGTGTCGTGGCGCGTGAGCAGCACGAGCGAGGTGAGCAGTTCGCGCGCATGGAACTCCTCGTCGTAGGCCGACGAGATGATGCACTGACCAGCCGAGGCGCAGGCCTGCAGGCTCGGAAGGTCGCCGACCGGCTTGCGGTCGAAGCCCAACACGGGATAGCCACAGGCAATAGCGCCCGAGCTCACCACGACCAGACGCCAGCCGAGCTTGCGCAGCGCTGCGGCTTGATCGGCAAGTCCGCCGATAAAGGCGCGGTTGACCTTGCCATCGGCGCCCACCACCGTGGACGAACCGATCTTTACCACCATCGTTTTATAAGAAGTCGTCATACGTCAAACCAATCAACTGTTCAGCGAACGGCCGAGCTGGCGGCCAAGGGAGCGTGACTCGCCCCTACCGCCCAAGGAATCATTTTGCCCAGGGGAAAGCCGAGGCCGCGGCCATGTTCTTGCGCACGAGCTCGTCGCGCACCTGAGCCAGGCCCTGCTCCATGCCCACCACATAGGTCTGCGGGTACAGGAAGCGCTTGAAAGCTGCGTCCAGATGATCGAGCGCCCAAACACAGCGCTCGCGCGCGTCCTGGATGCTCTCACGCGGAGCCACTGCACTGCCATCGCGCACGATCGGCACCAGCAGCTCGCGATACTCAAGCTCCGACACGTCGGTCACCAGGGCGGCATCATTCACGGCCACGAGGGTATTGCCGCGCGCGGCGCCCTCCCCCGCCAGATGATCCTCGTCATAAATCATGTCGCAAACCGGGCCGCCAAAACCGTCGTAATAGCGTCGTACGCGCTGAACGCCGGGAATTGTGCGCTTGTAGGGCTGCTCGGAGAGCTTCACCACCGGCGTCCACGGGTCGGCCTCGCTCGCACGGCGGGCGGAAAGCTTGTACACGCCGCCCAGCGCCGGCTGGTCGTAGCAGGTCGCGAGCTTGGTGCCCACGCCAAAGCTATCGATGGGCGCGCCCTGGTCGATCAGCGACTGAATCGTATACTCATCCAGATCGTTAGAAACCGAGATCCCCACATAAGGCAGGCCCTCGGCATCAAAACGGCCGCGAACATACTTGGAGAGCTTGGCGAGGTCGCCGGAGTCGATGCGAATAGCCGACAGACGCTCGCCCACCGCCTCCATCTCCTTGGCAACCGTAATGGCATGCTCACAGCCCTCGCGCACGTCATAGGTGTCGATGAGCAGCGTACAGTTCTTGGGGCTCGACTTGGCAAAGGCGCGGAAGGCCTCGAGCTCGGAATCGAAGCTCATCACCCAGCTGTGCGCATGCGTGCCAAAGACGGGAATCTGTCTCTTATACACATCTCCGAGCC
>URHU01000123.1:0-5140 GCA_900547715.1 uncultured Collinsella sp.
TCTACACGCGTAAGATCGTCGGCAGCGTCAGATGTGTATAAGAGACAGGCTCTGACCGTAGAAGATGGCGATGGCGGCGATGGAGATGAGGTCGTCGGCGATGGCGAGCGTCGAGAAGAACACGCGCACGCCGTTGGGCACGCGATTGCCCAAAAGCGACAGCACGCCCAGCGCAAAGGCAATATCGGTTGCCATGGGAATGGCCCAGCCGTTGTGCGCGCCGGCATGGTTAAAGATCAAGTAGATGCAGGCGGGAACGACGACGCCGCCCACGGCCGCCAGCATGGGAAGCATGGCCTGGCGCGGGTTTTTGAGCTCGCCGACCGTCATCTCGTACTTAAGCTCAATGCCCACCAGCAAAAAGAAAATCGCCATGAGGAAGTCGTTGACGAATAGCTCAACGGTGAGACCGGCCGTAAGGTTGCCCAGACCCACATACAGCGGGGTCTCCAAAAAGTGATGGATGGCCTCGTAGGCATCGGTATTGGCGCAAATGACGGCGGCAATGGCGGCGAAGACCATGACGGCGGCGGAAATCGTGCCGTTCTCGGTGATGCGCTCCCAAATGTCGTGGCGCTCAAAACGCTTGCGCTCACGAACGTTAAACAGCTGCTCGGGTGCTGCCATGGGCGGCTCCTTTCACGGGAAAGCTCCCGTCTTAAAAAAGCACGGCCCGCCCAAGTGGCGGCGCCGCGCTCTAACGTATTACGCTTGCATCTAGCCTACCCTGCACGACAAGCACGCAGGCGTGGCCGAAAAGCGGAACCACAGGTTGAACATTATTTGCTCAACGGCGCGGGCACGCCTGTCCAAGAGACGACGCGGCGCCGTGCACAAAAAACGACCGGAGCGCGGGGTGTCCGCGATCCGGTCGTGGCGTTTGGTCAACTAAACCTAGCAGGCGGCCATGATGGGGGCAGCGACCTGCTTCTTACGGGAGAGGACGCCCGGCATCCAGACGCCGTCGTGCTCGTCGGCAATGCCCAGGCCCTTCTGAGCGGCCTCGGTCTCGCCCTCGAGCAGGACCTGCGAGCCCTCCTCCATGATGTCGGTGATGCACAGGACGATGCCGTCGGCACCCTTCTCGGCGGCGTAGGCGCGCATGGCCTCGCGAATCTCGTCGATCATGCCAAGCGCACGGCTCTTGTCGACGGTCTCGTACTGGCCGATGAGCAGCTTCTTGCCGGCGGGCTCGAACATCTTGATGTCGTTGCCAACCATCTCGGCTGCGGTGAAGGAGCCGGACGGACGGGTGAGGAAGACCTCCATGCCAAACTTGACCGGGTCGACGCCCACCTGCTCGCCGAGCTTGGCGGCGACGGCGCGGTCGACATCGGTGGTGGTGGGGCTCTTGAGCATGAGCGTGTCGGTCATCATGGCCGAGAGCAGCAGCTTGGCCTGAACGTCGGAAAGCTCAACGCCGAGCACGCCGGCGAGCTTGGTGACGATGGTGCAGCTGGAGCCCCAGGGCAGGCAGATGTAGTGCAGCGGGCCGGCGGTCTCGAAGTCGCCGATGCGGTGGTGGTCGACGACGCCAAAGACCGTGGCGTCCTTAAGACCGGCGACGGACTGGGCAGACTCGTTGTGGTCGGTGAGGACGACGAGCTGACCGGCCTCGACGGACTCGATCACGCGGGGCTCGGCAATGCCGGCGTCGGCGAGCAGCTTGGTGGACTCGGCCGGAAGCTGACCAAGGGCGCAGGCCTCGTAGGTGTTGCCGGCATACTCAACCTGGTTGAGCAGCTGGGACAGGACGACGGCGCTCATGATGGCGTCGTTATCGGGGTTCTGGTGACCAAAGACAAGAACGTTTGCCATGGATATCCTCCACTTGATATGTGTACTTGGACGTAGCTATGGTAGCACGCCGATGCCGAGCCTTCGCAGACGGAAGGGCCACGGCATATTTTGGGGCGCAGGCACGGGGGCCAAGGCTGTCCCTTTTGCACCATGTTGGTGCAATGTAACCTGTCCCCCTTGCACCAGCTATTTTCCGGCAGCGCGCAGGGCTACGTAGGCGGCACCGATGATGCCGGCGTCGTTTCCGAGCGAAGCGACCTTAATAGGCGTCTCGCGCGAGGCGGAAAGCGCGTACTGCTTAAAGTGCTCGCGAACCTTGTCGAGGTAGACATCGGCCGAGGCGGAGGCGCCGCCGCCGATGAGGAACATCTCGGGATCAACCACGTTGGCAATAAGCGCCAGTGCGCGGCCGAGATAGTCGGCCATGGTATCGGCCGCGGCCAGCGCGAGCTTGTCGCCCTCACGGCAGGCCTGGAACACGTCCTTGGAATCGGAGGGGCCGGTCAGCTCGATGGGCTCGACGCCCGCTTTCTTGCACTCGGCAAGGTAGTTGCTCACCACGCCGGTGGCGCTGGAATACTGCTCCAGGTGGCCATGGCCGCCGCAGCCGCAGGTGCGCTCCTCGGCCGGGTTCAGGCACATGTGGCCAATCTCGCCGCCAGCACCCACAACGCCCGATACCACGTCGCCGTTAACGATAACGCCGCCGCCCACGCCGGTACCAATGGTGACCATCACCACGTTCTGTACGCCCTTGGCAGAGCCGAGCCAGGCCTCGCCCATAGCAGCAGCGTTGGCGTCGTTCTCGTACTTAACGACCGCGTCGGGGCAGTGCTCCTGGATGGCGATCTTGAGCTCGGGCAGGTTGATGGCGATGTTCGCCTTGACCTTGGCATCGCCCGATGCCGGGATGGGGCACGGAACGGCCAGGCCAATGCCCGACACAAAGGCACGCGGAATCTGGGCCTTGGCGACCACCTGGTCGATAGCCTCGGTCACCGCGGCAAAGCCCGCAGCGTCAACGATGGGAGGCGTGGGCACGCTGGCCTTGGCAAGCAGGTTTCCGTCCTCATCGAACAGACCCTCCTTGACCGAGGTGCCGCCGACGTCGATGCCGATGTAATACTGCTTAGGTTCCATGGGAGCCCGCCTTTCTCGTTTAAACATTGCCTGTATGGTACCGCTCCCAAGGCAAAAACCTACCAAAAAGGACAGGTTTGTTTTGGCAGGTTTTATCTGGGGAAGCGCAGAGTACGAGATTCGGTTCGCTGGGTGTTATATCGGTTCGGCCCCGTCCTCGGACCGATCATTTCTCAACACGACACTACTCAGATGTTTATCATTTAAAACGCTCTAATTTTTCAAGCGGGGCGACTTTTAATTTTATCTTTCTCGAACTTTTCAATAACTCAATAGAGATACTTAGGTGTTGACTATACTTTCTTTTATACTCAATCAGGTTGGAAAGGAGGTTCCGTGATCCCAAAATACGAGGCGATAGCTGCAGATATTCGTCGCACTATCGAGGATGGCGCTCTTAAACCGGGCGACAAGCTTCCCACCGTCGTTGAGTTCTGCGAGCTCTATAGCGTTTCCAAAATCACCGTCAAACGAGCTATCGAGCAAATCACCGAGGAAGGTCTTATTACCAGCCGACGCGGATCGGGTACCTACGTTAAGGACACGGCGGGACTTCCCGGCCAGGCGTTTTTCCAAGGCAAAAACGACCGTGCCCAGGGTTTTTCGTATGAGCATCGCGGGGAGAAGGTGACCTCGGTGGTCTACGATTTCTCGATCGTTAATCCACCAGCGGACATCGCAGCCCAGCTGGGAATTGCCGAGGATGACTTTGCCTATCACGTCGTGCGCGTGCGTCAGGCCGATGAGAAGCCCATCGTTATCGAGTACACCTACATGCCCCTCGAGCTGATTCCAGGCCTTAAAAAGAAGGACCTGTACGGATCGGTCTACCGCTTCATCCGCGAGCAATGTGGGCTGAAGATTTCGAGCTTCCACCGTACCATTCGCGCCGTGGCAGCAACCGAGGAAGAAGCCGAGCGTCTGGACACCAAACTTGGCTCTCCCCTGCTCGAGCTCACCCAGATTGGCTTTTTGGACAGCGGCGCCGCCTTTGAGTATTCGATCTCGCGCAACGTTGGCGATCGCTTTGAGTTGCACAACGTAACGTTGGCATAGGTTTTTGTAGTCACGCGGGCGCTCGTTTTGAGCCGTCTTACGCGGCACCCGCACAACCTTATGGGAGTATGCACATGTCCGATTTGATTAAACTCACGCCGATCTTCCACGAGAAGATCTGGGGCGGCCGCCAGTTGGAGACCGTGTTTGGCTACGACATTCCCGAGGGTCCCATCGGTGAGTGCTGGGCCATCTCGGCCCATCCCAACGGCGACTGCCAGATTGCGGAGGGCCCGTACGCCGGTCACACGCTGTCATGGCTGTGGACCGAGCACCGCGAGCTCTTTGGCAATTGCGAGGGCAAGGAGTTCCCGCTGCTCATCAAGATTCTGGATGCCAAGGACGACCTTTCGATCCAGATTCATCCCAACGACGAGTACGCCGCCGAGCACGAGAACGGCAGCCTGGGCAAAACCGAGTGCTGGTATGTACTGGACTGCGAGCCCGGTGCCACGATCATCGTCGGCCAGCGCGCCAAGGACCGCGTCGAGGCCGCACAGATGATCGAGGAAGGCCGTTGGGACGACATGCTCAACGTGCTGCCGATCCACAAGGGCGACTTTTTCCAGATTGATTCCGGTACCGTGCACGCCATCAAGACCGGCACGCTCATTTTGGAGACGCAGCAGTCGAGCGACGTGACGTATCGCCTGTACGACTACGACCGCCCCGGCACCGACGGCAAGCTGCGCCCGCTGCACATTGAGCAGAGCCTCGACTGCATCGACTTTGATGCTCAGGCTCCGACCGACGGCACGGTGACCGCGCCCGAAGTGGACGGCGTGACCGAGCTCGAGTCTAACTCCTGCTACACCGTCGATCGCGTGCGCGTCGACGGCAGCAAGACCCTCGACCAGCGCTGGCCCTTCATGTGCCTGTCGGTCATCAACGGCGAAGGCACCGTCTGCGGCGACCCCGTCCACAAGGGAAGCCACCTGCTGGCTCCGAGCACCGTCGGCTCCATCGACCTCGAAGGCAAGATGGAACTGATCGTCTCGCACCTGTAAGCTACCGGTCCCCGAGCGCTCGCCGGGACGGGGCGCGGGGTTTGGTCGCCTGCTCGGACAGTCCTGCTCGCACGGAGAGCACATTAAGTGCTGTCTCTTATACACATCTGACGCTGCCGACGATCTTACGCGTGTAG
>URHU01000124.1:0-4992 GCA_900547715.1 uncultured Collinsella sp.
GAGATTTCTGCCTGTCTCGTGGGCTCGGAGATGTGTATAAGAGACAGCTTACGTCCCGCCCCTCCAATATACGCGTTATCATCTTGACCCATGAACATACGTTAGGAGCAATCATGCCAAACGAGAACAGCTACGAAGTCGCGCTGCAAAAGAGCAACGCCATTCGCGAGGGCCTGGCCAATACGCCCGAGAAGTTCACCATGCTCACCGGTGATCGCCCCACCGGCCGTCTGCACCTGGGCCACTACTTCGGTACCCTCAAGGGCCGTGTTGAGCTGCAGGACATGGGCGCCAAGACCAACGTGCTCATCGCCGACTACCAGGTCATCACTGACCGCGACACCACCGAGCACATCCAGGACAACGTGTACAACATGGTCATGGACTACCTTGCCTGCGGCATCGACCCCGACAAGACCATGATCTACGCGCACTCCGCCGTGCCCGCCGCCAACCAGCTCATGCTGCCGTTCCTGTCGCTGGTGTCCGAGGCCGAGCTGGCGCGCAACCCCACGGTCAAGGCCGAGATGGAGGCCTCGGGTCACGAGCTTACCGGCCTCCTGCTCACCTACCCGGTGCACCAGGCCTGCGACATCCTGTTCTGCAAGGGCAACGTGGTGCCGGTCGGTCGCGACCAGCTGCCGCACATCGAGCTCACCCGCACCATCGCCCGCCGCTTTAACAACCGCTACGGCAAGGTGTTCCCCGAGGTCGAGGCGCTGCTGTCCGAGACCCCGCTGCTGCCCGGCCTGGACGGCCGCAAGATGAGCAAGAGCTACGGCAACGCCATCAATATTTCGATGACCGCCGAGGAGACGGCCAAACGCATCAAGAAGAGCCAGACCGACTCCGAGCGCATGATCACGTTCGATCCCGAGAACCGCCCCGGCGTGTCCGGCCTGCTTTCGACCGCCGCCATCTGCACCGGTCGCTCCGAGGTCGAGATTGCCGAGGAGATCGGCATGGGCGGCTCCGGCCAGCTCAAGAAGTACGTGACCGAGGCCGTCAACGAGTACTTCGCGCCGATCCGCGAGCGCCGTCAGCGCTACGAGAACGATCTGGACTATGTAAAGGACGTCCTGCACGAGGGCAACCGTCGCGCCAACGAGATCGCCGATCAGACCCTGGCAGAGGTTCAGGACGCCATGGGCATGGTGTACTAGACCGATCTGCTGGCTTGAGCTTTCGATTGCTTTAGGGCGGGCGCTACGGCGTCCGCCTTTTTTGATGCCCGACCTGTTCGGCTCCGCCCATCGCACTCCCCCGACAAACAGGAACAGGCCCGCCGGCAGTTAGTTGCCAGCGGGCCTGTTCCCGAAGTACACCGTTGAATCGCACAGAGGGGAGGAATGCGAATCAAACTCAACAGGGCAGGCTTTTTCATCGCCTATTGCCTGCTCCGTTGCTGAATACAATATAGTTCACCGTGGTTTACTTTCTAGCGTCAATATGCTCCGCCACACCTTCTCCATAAGTTAGCCCAGGTAAACCTGCAACGGAAAACCACCACAAAGGGGACAGGCACCTTTGTGGTGGTTTTGACCACGGCAGAGCTGTTAGAGTCCGGCAGGCCAACGACAGACGGCCAGGTCGACGTGCATGTCGTCCTTAAACGCCACACCCTCCCCTAGCAAAAGCTCACGTTGAGCATCGGGACCGCCAAAAGCAAAACCCTCGCATATGCGCCCGTCGGCAAACACCACGCGGTGACAGGGAATCTCGCCGGGGCGCGGATTGCTATGCAGGGCATACCCCACATACCGCGCACTTCGTGGTCGACCGGCAAGCAGCGCCACCTGACCATACGTGGCGACCATCCCCTCGGGAATCTGCTCGACCACCTCGTACACCCGTTCAAAAAAGCCCTCAGACGCCATTGCGTGCTCCTTTCAACCGAACCCAGCATAAACCACCACAAAGGTACCTGTCCCCTTTGTGGTGGTTTTGACCGGAAAGCTAGTTGGCGGGGCGGAAGAAGGCTACGGCCACAGCGCCGGGGCCCACGTGGGTGCCGATGGTGGCGCCGATAGTGTGGATGGGCAGCTCACCCTCGGCATGGCCGGCCCACAACGCGGCACTGTCCTCGATATACTTCTTGAGCACCGCATCCGAAAGACCCGTATAGCCGAGCGCCAGCGGCATGGAAAAGTCGATGCCGCCCGCCTTTTCGACCTTTTGGTTCAGCAGGTTGCGGCCGTTCTTGGAACCGCGCGCCTTGCCCAGCTGCACGATCAGACCGTCCTCGACAGCCACCACAGGCTTTACGTTGAGCAGCGTGCCCACGGCGCCGGCCGCAGCAGACAGACGACCGCCGCGCACCAGGTACTCCAGCGTCTCGAGCAGGCCGATGACGACCACGCGGTCACGGACGGCCTCGACGGCCACCGCGATCTGGGCCGCACTACGGCCCTCATCCACCAGGCGCAGGGCATACTCGACCAGGACACGCTCGCCCAGAGTGACGTTATTGCTATCCACCACGTACACGTCGCCGCCCGGCGCCTCGGCAAGTGCGGTACGGGCACTCTGATTGGTGCCTGATAGCTTAGCGCCCACGGTAATAATCACAGCCTCATCGCCGGCTTCACGAACCTTGGCAATCGCCTGCGAAAACGCGTACGGGTTGACCTGGCCGGTCTTGGGCAGCTCATCGCGCTCCACGAGCATCTCGTAAAAGCGCTGGTGATCGATGTCGATGCCATCCATGTACACATCGGTGCCAAAGGTGACGGACAGCGGCAAAACGGCCAGTGCTGGGTGCTCGGCCGGCGACATATCGCTTGCGGAATCGGTAATAATGCGGACGGACATAGCGAATCCTTTCTTGCGCAGGTCCCGCGCAGGGAATTTTGACAGCAAGGCCCCGGCACGGTATACGCGCTCAAACAGGACTATGCAGTTGTTAATTGGAAGCAAAAGCCTTGGCGGCCCTACAGCTCGCGCAGGGTGTTGAGAATCGTGCGCAGCGACGCATACATCTGCTCGCGCTGCTCCACACCCATAGCCTTACCGGTGGTATCGAGCACCTCGCGAATGATGCGGTCCGCTTCGCTCATGCTCTCGCCGCCCAGAGCGGTCAGGCGCACCGGAGCACGATACTTAACGGCGGCATCGCCCGAATCGTCGACCTCGACGTAGCCGCCCTCCTCCAGATGCGCGAGCGTACGCGAGACGGCGGCGCGGGTCACGCCTGCCATGCGAGCCAGGTCAGCGCCAGTCAGGCCGTCCTTGCTGCGCTCAAGATAGTAAAGGCACATAACGTCGGAGCCCTTGAGGCCCAGCCTTGCGCCCTCGGATGTCTTAATGCGCTGAATCTCCTTGTAGAGCCCGCTGATCAGTCCGACAAAGTCCTCGAAACGTGTCTCGTCGTTCTGCTGCATGGGAGACGACCGCCTTTCGCTTGCATAATGCTTACGGGTAAACATCTTAGTCGCATAAGGCGACACCCGTACCCAAATACCCCATTTGTTAACCCATCAACATAAAAACCACCACAAAGGGGACAGGCACCTTTGTGGTGGTTTTGACCGGCGAACATGATCCGCAGGCGTCGCTACAGCTCCACGCAGGGATTGTCGCGGGTCACAAGCGTCTTAACGACAACCGTCGCTCCCAGATAGCGCTCGAGCAGCTCGGCTAAGCGATCGATCGCGGCCTGGCAATCCCCCATCCGCTCGGGCTCCACGCACTCAATCG
Organism: uncultured Collinsella sp.; assembly: GCA_900547715.1. GTDB lineage: Bacteria > Actinomycetota > Coriobacteriia > Coriobacteriales > Coriobacteriaceae > Collinsella. The sequence goes on from URHU01000124.1 coordinate 3,697, forward strand.
CCAGGAACGCATCGGCCGAATCATCGGACAGCGCCGTGCGAACGCCGTCGCGCCAGTTCCAGCAGCGGCACACAGCGCCCGCATCGTCGATGTAGGCGAGCTCGCCGGGCAGCGTCGGATCGTCCGCCTCCTCGCCAAGCGGCAAGAACGCATCGCCACCATCGGTCACCTTCAAGCGAAGATCTCCCTCAATCGCATGCAGTTCCTCGCCGCCAACGGGCAGCGCATAAGTCAACGAAATCGTGTTGTAGATATCCACCGCCGGTGTGATGTGGCCGACCGGCTTGCCTTTGAGCACGCGCTTGAGCAGGTTCTCAACTGAGCAACGCGCGCCCTTCTTGGTCTTGAACAGGCGATACGCCTCGCGCCATGCCTTAACCGGTGCGTTCTCGCTGATAGTGTCGCTGGCCAGATGACGCTCCGCATCGATATTGGCGCGGTCGAGCAACGCCGCAATCGCATCCACGTCCTCTTGAGGAATCTGAGCCGCGGGCTTCATGCCCTTTACGACCACGACACCGACCGCCGCCTGCGGAAACAGCTCCCAAAACGAATCCTCGGCAACGAAACTCTTCATATACTCTCCCTTCATAGCGTACGCCCGAGCGAGGGCGCCTAAACAAAAAGCGCCCTCACAGCGGCCACCTTCAAAGTCCTACGGTGCCGCCACAAGAGCGCTTACGCTGTCCCCATCCGGAGAAGGGGACGATATGTCAGGCGTATTGTAACCCGAGTCATCCACGCGAGCAAAACCACCACAAAGGTGCCTGTCCCCTTTGTGGTGGATATGGACTCACGGCGAAGCTAGTGGCGAAGTCCCAGCAGCCCGCGGCCGCGATGACGGGCGTCGGCGTGTACTTGAACGTGCGGGCCGGCGGCTTTGACGGACTCGGGCAGGTGCGAGTACTTCTTCTCGAAGTTCTCCTCGAACATCACCGCCAGGTTGTGCGCGGCCTCGTCATAGCGCGCGGTGCTCTGCCAGTATTGGCGCGGCACCAGGATGCCATCGGGCACGCCTTGGCACGTCGTGGGAATGTCGACGTTAAAGATGTCGTCGTGCAAGAACTCGCTGTCCTCGATGGTACCGTCGAGGGCGCGGGCCACCAGGGCGCGCGTGTAGGCAAGCTCGATGCGATGGCCCACACCATAACCGCCGCCAATCCAGCCGGTGTTGACCAGGTACACGCGCGTGCGACCGTCGGCGATACGCTCGCCAAGCATCTTGGCGTAAACCATGGGGTCGAGCGGCATAAACGGCTGTCTCTTATACACATCTCCGAGCCCACGAGACAGGCA
>URHU01000125.1:0-4935 GCA_900547715.1 uncultured Collinsella sp.
CGGCGGCGGTTTTGGCGGCGGCGGACTGGGTAAGTCCGGCGCGCGCGTGATCGCCTCCAAGGACGTGGGCGTGACCTTTAAGGACGTCGCCGGCCAGGAAGAGGCCAAGGAGTCTCTCAAGGAGGTCGTCGACTTTCTGGAGAAGCCGCAGCGCTACGAGGAGATCGGCGCCAAGCTGCCGCGCGGTGCTCTCCTTGTTGGCCCTCCGGGTACCGGTAAGACCCTGCTTGCCAAGGCTGTTGCCGGCGAGGCCGGTGTTCCGTTCTTTAGCATTTCGGGCTCTGAGTTCGTTGAGATGTTTGTTGGTCGCGGCGCTGCAAAGGTTCGTGACCTGTTTAAGCAGGCCAAGGAAAAGGCCCCGTGTATCGTCTTTATCGATGAGATCGATACCATCGGTAAGAAGCGCGATGGCGGCGGCTTTAGCGGCAACGACGAGCGCGAGCAGACGCTCAATCAGTTGCTGACCGAGATGGATGGCTTCGATAACCACAAGGGTATCGTTGTCCTTGCCGCAACCAACCGTCCCGACAGTCTCGATCCCGCTCTACTGCGCCCCGGTCGTTTTGACCGCCGCATCCCCGTTGAGCTGCCCGATCTGACCGGCCGCAAGAACATCCTCGAGCTGCATGCCAAGAGCGTGAAGACCGAGCCGCCGATCGACCTGACCGCGATTGCCCGCGCCACGCCCGGTGCCTCGGGCGCTGACCTGGCCAATATCATCAACGAGGGCGCCCTGCGTGCCGTCCGTGAGGGCCGCAAGCGCGCTACGCAGGACGATTTTGAGGAGTCGGTGGAGGTCGTCATCGCCGGTCAGCAGCGTAAGTCTACGGTGCTGTCCGACCACGAGAAGCAGGTCGTGTCCTACCACGAGATCGGCCATGCCATCGTTGCCGCTCGCCAGAAGGGTTCTGCGCCGGTTACCAAGATTACCATCGTGCCGCGCACGAGCGGCGCTCTGGGCTACACCATGCAGGTCGAGGAGGACGAGCGCTTCCTGACCACGCGCCAGGAGGTGTTGGACAAGCTCGCCGTCTACTGCGGTGGACGTGCCGCCGAGGAGCTCATCTTTGGTGAGATGACGACCGGCGCGGCCAACGATATCGAGCAGGCCACCAAGCTCGCCCGTAACATGGTGACGCGCTTTGGTATGTCCGATGAGTTTGGCATGATGGCGCTCGGTACCGTCCAGAATGCGTACCTCAACCAGGACACGTCGCTCACCTGCGCCCCCGGTACGGCCGAGCGCGTGGACGCGATTGTCGCCAAGCTGATCGAGGATGCGCACGACCGCGCCCTGCAGATCCTGAAGGAGAACAAGTTCAAGCTTCATGAGCTGGCTCGTTATCTGTACAAGAAGGAGACCATCACGGGCGAGGAGTTTATGAATCTCCTTACGCGCGAGAATCCGCTGATGCCAAAGCAGCAGTAATACTAGTTGCGCAGTGTCAATCGCCCCATTTGAGTGTCAAACTCAAATGGGGCGTTTTGCGTGGGGAGAGTTGTATATGAAGATCGTGGTAAGTGCCTGTTTGATGGGCGAGAGCTGCAAGTATAACGGGCTCGATAACTACCATCGCGAGCTGGTCGAAGCGTGCGAACGCACGGGAACCGAGGTTCTGTTGGTGTGCCCCGAGGTTTTTGGCGGTCTGCCCACGCCGCGCAAGCCTTCCGAGATTGTGAACGGCGAGGTACGTAACTGCGAGGGTATCTCGGTCGATCGCGAGTTTCGCCTGGGCGCTCAACGTGCGCTCGATATGTGCGAGCAGGAGGGCGGCCCGTCCGAGATCGCTGCATGTATCTTGCAGGACCGCAGTCCCTCGTGCGGCGCGGGTCGCATCTACGACGGCTCCTTTAGCGGTACGCTCACCGCGGGCAACGGTGTTTTTGTCGATTTGCTGCTGCGTCACGGGTACCGTGTGATTCCGGCTAGCGAGTTCGACCCCAGCATGTTGAAGTAGTAAATAAAAGGGGCGGCCATCGAGTAGATGGTCGCCCCTTTTGCTGGCAAGCTAAACTATTTCACCAATTGTTCAATGGTATTTACCCATATAAAACCTGCCAAAATAAACCTGTCACTTTTTGGTAGGTTAGGCGAGGAGGGTGTGGCCGTAGGCGTCGGCGGCCTTGATGGCGGCGGCGAACTTTTCGTCGGTGAAGGGCTCGGGGTTTCCCTGCTTCCACTCGTTGGTGGCGTGTGCGAACTCGCACAGGGCCGGGATGTCTGCCTCGGAAAGCCCGACCTGCTCAAGCGTCACGGGCAGGCCCATCTGCTTGTTAAAGGCAGCGTAGCGTTCAAGGTTCTCGGTGTCGCCCGTATAGGCAAACAGGACCAGCACGCCCAGGCTCACGACCTCGCCGTGCAGGTAGGTGCCCTCACGCGGAATGCTGCACGTGGCGTTGTAGAACGCATGTGCCACGCTCGAGTTGTAGTAGTAATCGTTTTGGTTGGTCAGGTTGGAGACGTAGCCCGTGTTGACCACGATGTCGAGCGCGATCTGCTTGACGGCCTCGCTCGACAGGTCCTGGCGCACGTCCTCTAGACCCTGGACGCCATAGGTAAACAGCGGCTCGGAGCAGGTATGGGCGAGTGCCAGGCCAAGTCCAGCGGTGTGCTCCAGGTTGCCAGCGCTCGTGGCGTACTCGACCTCGGGCTGCTTGGACAGGGCATCGCCTACGCCGGCCCAGAAGTACTCCGCCGGAGCCTCGGCGATTATCTTGGGGTTGATGAAGATGTGCGCAGGGCGGTTGGGGTACGAATAGCCCTCGAGCGAGCCATCGTCGTTGTAGACAACGGCAATGGCGGTCGCGGCGGAACAGTTAGAGCAAATCGTCGGCACCGTAAAGACGATCTTCTTGAGCTCGATGGCTGCGGTCTTGACGGTGTCGAGCGCCTTGCCGCCGCCGCATGCGATAAGCACGTCAGCTTCCTGACAGGCGGTGGAGTTCACGACCTTGGCGATATTGGCACGCGTGCTGTTGGTGCCATAGACGCGCGTCTCCAGAATCTCGACGTCGGTACCTGCCAGTGCAGCTTCAATGCCGGGAAGAGCTGCGGCCAGTGCCCGCTTGCCACCGATGATCGCGACCTTGGTCGCTCCGTATTCGGCCAGCGCGCCGGGCAGCTCGTCAAAGCAATCCTCGCCGACGGTATAGTCGCTCATTCCAATTGTGCGCATAGGTACCTTCTTTCGTGAGATAGAGTGCTTTCAGGTATTTTGCTCCTAGAGCAGGGCTGTAATAGCGAGAAATTTCGAACGTATAAAACCAGTGTTGAGGGTTTTTCGCCGGCGCGGAACGTGCTAGCATACTCCGCATAAGCGTTGATGGGGACGAGTAGTCGGCCGTCCGCATGCTACAGAGAGCGGGGAGCGCTGAGAACCCGTGCATGCGACCGATGAAAATCACCCCGGAGCTGCGGTCCCAACGGACGTGCCGCGCAGGCTCGTCTTAGTAGACATCGCCGAGATGGTCGTCGATACAGGCCAGCCGAGTAACGGATGCGAGCGCGCGAATACGCGGGCGAGGGCATCTAAGCTGGGTGGTTAAGCGAAGAGCTTTTGCGGGCAGACTGCCTGTTTTGTGGCGCTTCGTCCCAGCTTGCAGGGACGGGCGCTTTTTTTGGTGCCCATCGGGCGTGCGCGCCCACGACATGAAAGGGGTACCGTGGCAAACGAGTACAAGCAGACGATGAATCTGCCCAAGACCGGTTTTCCCATGCGTGCCGGTCTTTCCAAGTCCGAGCCCAAGCGACTCAAGGACTGGCAGGACAACAAGGTCTACGAGCAGGTTCTGAAGAAGAACGAGGGTCACAAGAAGTTCGTGCTGCACGACGGTCCTCCGTACGCCAACGGTCCGATCCACATCGGCCATGCCATGAACAAGATCTCCAAGGACATGATCAACCGTTACTGGATGATGCAGGGCTATGAGGTTCCCTATGTCCCCGGTTGGGACTGCCACGGTCAGCCGATCGAGCATAAGGTCGAGGAAAAGCTCGGCACCGAGAAGTTCAACCAGACCTCCACGGCCAAGATCCGCGCGCTTTGCAACGAGTTCGCTGTCGAGAACATCGAGCTGCAGAAGGCCGGCTTCCGTCGCTTGGGCGTGCTTGGCGACTGGGACAACCCGTATCTGACGCTCTATCACCAGCACGACGCCGCCGACATCGAGGTCTTCAAGGCCATGTTCGATAAGGGCATGATCTATCGCGGTCACAAGCCGGTTCACTGGTGCAAGCACTGCCACACCGCGCTGGCCGAGGCCGAGATCGAGTACTCCGACGAGACGAGCCCGTCCATTTTCGTGCGCTTCGAGATGACTTCCAAGCCCGCCGGCCTCGAGAACTTCGACGGCCCGGTTGACTTTATCATCTGGACGACCACGCCGTGGACCATCCCCTCCGACCAGGCCGTTTCCCTCAAGCCCGGCGCCGCCTACGTTGCCGTTGAGCACGATGGTCGTGCCGAGGTCATGCTCGAGGACCTGGCTCCCAAGTGCTGTGAGGAGTTTGGCTGGGAGTACACCCCGGTTATGGTCGACGGCAAGCCCTATGTGGTTCCCGCCGAGACCTTCCACCACATCCACTACAAGCAGCCAATCTTTGACGGTGTTGAGGGCGTGGCGCTGCTGGCCGATTACGTCGGTGTCGATGACGGTACCGGTATCGTCCACAACTCGCCCGGTCACGGCGTCGACGACTACTTCGCCTGCCTCAAGGAGGGCATCACCGACATTTGCATGCCGGTCGATGACGACGGCAAGTTCTACACCGGCGAGGAGTTTGGCACCGGCGGCCCCTTCAGCGGCATGGATACCGACGAGGCCAACCCGCACATCATCGAGTTCCTGCGCGAGCGCGGCACCCTGGTCCTCGAGAAGAAGATCACGCACAGCCTGTCTCTTATACACATCTCCGAGCCCACGAGACAGGCAGAA
>URHU01000126.1:0-4795 GCA_900547715.1 uncultured Collinsella sp.
GCCTGTCTCGTGGGCTCGGAGATGTGTATAAGAGACAGGTGTGTGCCCGATCTGCGTGCGCTGGGTCGGGCGGCGCGTGAGACCCATGCGCTGCTGGTTGTGGACAACACCGTGGCGTCGGCTTTTGGCTGCGATTCGCTGCGGCTGGGTGCTGTGCTGTCGCTCGAGGCGCTCGACCGCGTGTGCGCCGGCAAGGCTCCGCGCAAGTTGGTTGCCGTATCGGTCGCGCGCTCGCAGCTCAAGCGCCATCGCGTGGATGCCGCGGCTGAGTGTGCGCATGCCCTGCTTGAGGGCTGTGGCTTGGCCAAGCTTGATATGCCTGCTGACGAGGCCGGTGTACTGGAGCGCGGGCTGGACTCGCTCGATGTCCGCATGCAGGCGCATTTCGATCGCGCCCGTGCGCTAGCCGAGTATCTGGTCGCCAACGAGATGGTTCGCAGCGTGCGCTATCCCGGACTGAGCTCGCATCCCGATCATGCGGTTGCAACGGGAATCCTCGAGCACGGCTTTGGTCCGGCAGTTGAGTTTGACCTTATCGAGCGTAGCGCGGGAGAGCTGTTCGATGCTTTGCCGGGGGAGTTTCGCACATCGTCCGCCGGCGGCGCGGCGACGCGCCTTTCGGCCCCATGCGGCAAGCAGGGGAGCGCCATCCGCCTCTTCGCCGGAAGCGATGACCCCTTGATCGTGGCCGCCACCCTAGACAACGCCCTTCGCAACTAGCTAAATCATCCTCAACTCCATAAGTTGCGGTGAAATAAGGATTGATTTACGGCTTTAACCGCATAAACAGTCCCTATTTCACCGCAACTTATGAGAAGGGGTTGGGTGGCTATAAGGCCCCGTCCCAAATTGGCTACTCTTTGATGCTGGCGATGAGGGCGTTGGCTTTGGTGGCGATGACGTTGTTGATGTCGGCCTGCAGCTCCTCGTAGACCGCTATGGCTCGCTCGCCGGCGGGGGTGAGCGTGGATCCGCGGGCTCCGTCGCGTTCGATGAGCTTGCAGCCCAGCTGGCCTTCAGCCTCGTTTACAATACGCCACGCTTTGGAATACGCCATGCCCATGCTCTTGGCGGCGCGGTTGAGCGAGTGCTCGCGGGCGATGCCCTGCAGCAGTAAGACGCAGCCGTGGCCGAACACGCCCGGCAGATCTTTGTCGCACGCTTGAATGACCAACTTTGCCGTCGTCTTGTACTCCATGTGCTCCACGTCTCCCCGCTAAAGTGTTTGCTGGGCAAACGCAAAGCCTGCGTCAAACCCTCGTGTGCTCTTCTTAAAACATGCATTGTAGCAGTCAAAGTGCGTTAAGATACTTCCCCAGTATTGGGCGCCCAAGGTTGGGCTGGGTCCTACGAGGCCTGCAGCCGACCGGTCGCATGGAAAAAGGAGAAACATGGCTACGTTCTTTCCCGGTGAGTCCCACACGTTTTCGGAGTATCTGCTGGTCCCTGGTTACTCGTCCTCGCAGTGCATCCCCAACAACGTCTCTCTTAAGACGCCGCTAACCCGCTTCAAGCGCGGTGAGAAGCCGGCAATCACCCTGAACATCCCCATGGTTTCCGCTATCATGCAGTCCGTCTCGGGCGTCGACATGGGTGTCGCGCTCGCTACCGAGGGTGGCCTGTCCTTCATTTACGGTTCCCAGAGCGCCGAGTCCGAGGCCGCCATGGTCAAGGCCGTTAAGGATCACAAGGCTGGCTTCGTTCAGTCCGATTCCACGCTGACCCCCGACATGACTATGGAGCAGGTCATTGAGCTCAAGGAGAAGACCGGTCACTCCACCATGCCGGTCACCGACGACGGCACCCCTAAGGGTAAGCTCCTGGGTATCGTCACCAGCCGTGACTATCGTCCCAGCCGCGATGACCACCAGACGAAGGTCTCCGAGTTCATGACCCCGCGTGAGCAGCTCATCGTGGGCGACAAGAACATCAGCCTCAAGGTTGCCAACGACGTCATCTGGGACAACAAGCTCAACGCCCTGCCCATCGTCGACGACAACGATCACCTCATGGGCATTGTCTTCCGCAAGGACTACGACAGCCACAAGACTAACCCCAACGAGCTGCTCGATGGCGACAAGCGCTACATGGTCGGCGCCGGTATCAACACCCGCGACTATGCCGAGCGCGTGCCGCTGCTCATCGAGGCCGGTGCCGATGTCCTGTGCATCGACTCTTCCGAGGGCTTCAGCGAGTGGCAGAAGCGCACCATCGAGTGGATCCGCGCCAACTACGGCGAGGACGTCAAGGTCGGTGCCGGCAACGTCGTCGACGCCGAGGGCTTCCGCTTCCTTGCCGACTGCGGTGCCGACTTCATCAAGGTCGGTATCGGCGGCGGTTCCATCTGCATCACCCGCGAGACCAAGGGCATCGGCCGTGGCCAGGCCACCGCGCTGATCGATGTCTGCCGCGCTCGCGACGAGTACTACGAGGAGACCGGCGTCTACGTGCCCGTGTGCTCCGACGGCGGTATCGTCTACGACTACCACATGACGCTCGCCCTGGCCATGGGTGCAGACTTTATGATGCTGGGTCGTTACTTCGCCCGCTTTGACGAGAGCCCGACCGAGCGCGTCAACGTCAACGGCCAGTACATGAAGGAGTACTGGGGCGAGGGTTCTGCGCGTGCCCGCAACTGGCAGCGCTACGACCTGGGCGGCGCTGCGAAGCTCAGCTTCGTCGAGGGCGTCGACTCCTACGTTCCCTACGCCGGCTCCCTCAAGGACGGCGTGGGCGGCACGCTCTACAAGGTCAAGTCCACGATGTGCAACTGCGGCGCTCTCTCGATCACCGAGCTCCAGGAAAAGGCACGCCTGACCCTGGTCAGCTCCACCTCCATCGTCGAAGGCGGCGCTCACGACGTAGTCGTGAAGGACTCCCAGCAAAGCGTCAGCTACCGCTAAGCGGCTTTCCCAAGCACCGCACCTTGCCGTTCAAACCGTCGCTCGCGTACCAAAGTACGCGGCGCTCCTCTTTCACGGCAATCTGCGGCACCTGGAAAACCCGATCATGCTTGGGCGGGTAACAATTAGCGGTTGATTCTCAGCCACGTTATTTAGATAAAGCGAGATGCCCGCAAGTCGCAGGCATCTCGCTTGTCGTATTTGTTATCATCAGACAAGTTAACCTTAGGGTCGGTCGGCTTAGCTTTGTTTGCTACAAGTTCCGCACGCAAAGAAGAGCACTAAATGTGCTCTTCGTCTTGCGCAGGACTGTCCGCAGTAGCGAACAAAGCTAAGCCGACCGACCCCAGCTAAGATTAAAGGAGCTGATATGTGCGATTGCACAGATCATAAGGACGAGATCCCTGCCTACGACGCGCAGGCCATTGAGTCCAAGTGGATGAAGGCCTGGGAGGATTCCAACCTCTTTGCCGTCGACACCGACGACAGCAAGCCCAAAAAGTATGTGCTCGAGATGTTCCCGTATCCGTCGGGCGACCTGCACATGGGCCACGCGCGCAACTATACCATCGGCGATGCCATGGCCCGTCAGGCCCGCATGCGCGGCTACGACGTGTTGCACCCCATCGGCTTTGACGCCTTTGGCCTGCCTGCCGAGAACGCCGCTATTAAGCACAATACGCAGGCTGCCGCCTGGACGTATAAGAATATGGACCAGGCGCTCGCCACGATGAAGCGCATGGGCTTCTCCTACGATCTGGATCGCATGGTCAAGACCTGCAGTCCCGACTACTACCGTTGGGGTCAGTGGATCTTTGAGAAGATGTGGGAAAAGGGCCTGGTCTACCGCAAGAAGAACCCGGTCAACTGGTGCCCCACCTGCAAGACCGTTCTGGCTAACGAGCAGGTCACCGAGGGCAAGTGCTGGCGTTGCGGCACCGAGCCCGAGAAACGCGACCTTGAGCAGTGGTACTACAAGATTACCGAGTACTCTCAGGAGCTGCTCGACGATCTGGAGAAGCTCCCCGGCTGGCCCGAGCGCGTCAAGCAGATGCAGGCCAACTGGATCGGTCGCTCCGAGGGCGCCGAGGTCGACTTTACCCTGTGCGACCAGGATGGCGAGCCCATTGAGGGCGATGAGGGCAAGATCACCGTCTTCACCACGCGTGCCGATACCCTTTTTGGCGTCTCCTTCTTTGTCCTGGCTCCCGAGTACGCCGGCCTGCACGAGCTCGTCGAGGGCACGGAGTACGAGGAGGCCGTCACCAAGATCGTCGAGGACTCCAAGCATATCTCTGCCGTCGAGCGTGCCCAGGGCACCCTCGAGAAGCACGGTGCCTTCACGGGCCGCTATGTGGTAAACCCCGTCAACGGCGAGAAGGTCCCCGTGTGGGTTGCCGATTATGTCGTTGCCGACTACGGCACCGGCGCCGTCATGGCCGTTCCCTGTGGCGACCAGCGCGACTTTGAGTTTGCCCGTAAGTACGACCTGCCGATCGTGCCGATCATCCTGGACGATGACGATCGCGCTGCCGTCGAGGCCAGCGGCGAGACCATCGATACCTTCCATGCCGAGACCGTCGACTGGGATTGCGCTCACGCTGCCGAGGGCACGCTCGTCCAGTCAGGCAAGTACACCGGCATGCGCGGCGGTAAGCACTCCGAGGGCGAGGCTGCAATCGTGGCCGACCTCGAGGCCATGGGCTGTGGTCGTCGCAAGGTCGAGTTCCGTCTGCGCGACTGGCTCATTTCCCGTCAGCGCTATTGGGGCAACCCCATCCCGGCCATCCACTGCGAGCACTGCGGCATCGTGCCCGTGCCCGAGGATCAGCTGCCGGTGACGCTGCCGACGATCTTACGCGTGTAGATCTCGGTGGTCGCCGTATCATTAA
>URHU01000127.1:0-4761 GCA_900547715.1 uncultured Collinsella sp.
TTTCTGCCTGTCTCGTGGGCTCGGAGATGTGTATAAGAGACAGGGAATAGAGTGAATGGGCGCGCCGTTGGCGCGTCCATTTTTGTGCGGGTGACAAAGGGACTGTCCCTTTGTCACATTGTAATAAATGTGATGAAAGTGTGGCGAAATGAGCTTAAAACTTCCGTAAATGTGATAAATGTCACGTTTTACCTAGGGTAAAATGTGGGAAATATCACGTTTACGGAAGTTTCTTTGCGGGAGGTTCGTCCATGCAGCGAGATATCATTGCCAAGCTTAACGCTTGGAAAGCGTCAGAATATCGTAAGCCGCTTATCCTTAAGGGGGCGCGCCAGGTTGGAAAGACGTGGGCGCTTAAGGAGTTCGGCCGAACCTCGTACCTCAATTTTGTGTATCTGACGCTCGAGGAGCCGTCACCTGGGGTACAGAGCGAGTACGCTCAGTTTTTCGAAGGTACGCGCGATCCTCGACGGATCATCTCAAATCTTTCCCTGGCACTTGGACAGCCTATCGATCCCGGCGAGACGCTGCTCATTATTGATGAGATCCAGGATTGTCCTTCTGCAGTCGGCGCCCTTAAATACTTCTGTGACGAGGCCCCCGAGTATCACGTCGCATGCGCAGGGTCTTTGTTGGGCGTTCGCTTGTCCCGTGAGACCAGCGCTTTTCCGGTGGGAAAGGTCGAGTTCATGGAGATGCGCCCCATGAGCTTTTCCGAGTTTCTGAAAGCCGAGGGCGCTGCAAACTACGACGAATACCTTGGCGGCCTGGATCAGATCGAGACAGTGCCCGATTTCTTCCATGTCCGTCTCGTCGAGCATCTTCGTCGTTATTTTGCATGCGGCGGCATGCCAGAGGCTCTTGGCCGGTGGGTGGAGACGGGCGATATCGTTCAGGTCGATAAGGTGTTGTCTGATCTCTTGGATTCCTACGAGCGCGATTTTGCCAAGCATGGTGGCCGTGCGCAGTTCGCCAAGCTTTCGCAAATATGGAACTCGATTCCAGCTCAGTTGGCGCGCGAGAACAAAAAGTTCGTTTGGGGTGCGGTGCGCGAGGGGGCTCGTGCTCGAGAATACGAGGATGCTCTGGAATGGCTTGCCGATGCTGGGCTCATCACGGCGGTTCGCCTTAATGCTGCCGGTGGTGTGCCGCTCTCTGCGTACGATGACCTCAAGGCATTTAAAGTCTACTGTCTTGATGTCGGCTTGCTGCGCCGCATGGCAAGGCTGGATGCGTCCGCTTTTGCCATCTCGGATGCGCTATTTTCGGAGTTCAAAGGTTCGTTCGCCGAGAACTATGTGCTTCAGGCATTACTTTCACAGTTAGATGCTGCTCCGCGTTACTGGACAAACGAGAAGCCGAAGCACGAAGTCGATTTTTTGATTCAAGTCGGAAACGAAATCGTTCCCGTCGAGGTCAAATCGGGAGAGGTCGTTCACTCCAAGAGCCTTAAGTACTATGCCGACAAGCATGCGGAGACGACTCCATTGAGGGTCCGCTACTCACTTAAGAACCTAAAGCTCGACGACGGGGTGCTCAACATTCCGTTGTATTTGGCTGATCGATCTGTCCCTCTTATCAAAAAGGCGCTTGATTGTGCGCATCTTGACGTTTAGATCCTGGGTGAGCTGACGGGCGGTGGCTAATTAATCGCTCCGTTACGGCCAGGGAGCTTGGGCCTTAGCGATGCTTGCTTCGCCAAGCGGTGGGGGTGGTGCCGGTGTATTGTTTGAAGGCTTGGGCGAAGGCGGCTTGCTGAGGGTAGTCGAGCCGCTCTGCTACCTGCGCTATCGTGAGCGCGCTATCGGCCAAAAGGTCCTGTGCTCGCTCCATACGGCGTCTGCGAATGTAGGCGCCCAGGGACTCGCCAGTTTGGGCCTTAAAGGTGGCGCATAGTTTGGAGCGGCTTGTGTAGAGCCTCTCGGCCACCTCGTTGATACCCACACGTTTGCCTTTGTCGAGCGCGCGCTCAATCATTGCCGTTGCTTCTTCGGCAATGGTTATGCTGACGCGTGTGCCTGCCGCCTGCCGCGCCTGCTTATGGGCCGCGCGCGAACAGGCGAGCTCCGCGACCATGGTCTCCACGATGCCCTGCATATAGACGTGTCCGCCTACGGTGCGGGCGCGGTCCTCGTTAATCCGGCGTAGCGTGTGGCAGATGGCAGACGTCGCTTCCTCGTGCCATGGCTCGGCAAACGCCTCAAAGATTCCCGCGAACTCGGTGGGATAGCGGTGCTCCAGTTCGTCAAAATATCCAGGCAAAAAGAGCACCGAGCGTGAGTGGTAGAGTTGCCCTGCAAACAGTGGGCTTAATTCCTCGCCACAGTTATCCTGGATAAAGCTGCAAACGGCATTGTTTGGCCACGGTCCATGCAAGAGTGTAAGGTTCGCAGGCGTTATGCCAGCCTCGGGCATGCATGTAAGTGTGGGCGCGCTGACCTCGCTCACGCAGGCGTACGGCTCTGGTGTGTATTCGGCCAGGTACATATCGTGCGTCGGGGTAATGAAATGCTCTATGACGATGCAGGTGGGGGAGAGGGGCATGATCCATGCGCTTCCGCGCGCCCGATCGTTTGCCACCTCGCCGGTAAAGACGGCGCCCTTGCCGGAAAGCTCCAGGCCAAACTGATCAAACTGCGGTGCGTAGAGCTCGGTTATGTCGGTCGCGGTCCGATGCATTTTCGAAAGCGTCCCCTTCCTTTGCAGAAACATCCACGCCTGGCTCGATTGTGTGCCTTGGCTAACATATCAATGATAAGTTGATTACGGTTAACTCTCAAGCCGTTAGAAAGGAATCTCATGGCAAAGGGATCAAAAAGGGAAGGCGGCGGTATCGGCGAGCTTCTTGCATATGCCGGCGACCGTAAATTCCTAACGTATTTGGGCATGGCGCTCTCGGCGCTCTCGCAGCTGCTGGGCTTTGGCCCGTACGTGTGCATCTGGTTTGTCGCGCGAGACCTGATCGCTGTGGCGCCCAACTGGAGCGTAGCCGCCGATATCGCGATGTATGGCTGGTGGGCCGTGGGTTTTGCCCTGGCAAGCATCGTAGCGTATTTCGCAGGCCTCATGTGCACGCACCTGTCTGCGTTTCGCTGCGCGTCCAATATCCGCAAGACTGCGAGCGAGCACCTGCTTAAGCTGCCGCTTGGCTACTTTGACATGCACGCCACCGGTGAGCTGCGCCGTATTGTAGACGGATGTGCCGCCTCCACCGAGACCCTGCTTGCGCACATGCTGCCCGATATCGCCGGCGCCATCGCCATGGTCGCAGGTCTGCTCGTGCTGCTTTTCGCCCTCGATTGGCGCTTGGGCGCGGCATGCCTTATCTCGGTCGTCGTTTCGTTTGGCGCCATGGCCGCCATGATGGGCGGCAAGGGCGCCGAGTTCATGAAGGCCTACATGGGAGCGCTTGTCAAGATGAACAAGACCGGCACCGAATACGTACGCGGTATTCCCGTGGTCAAGGTGTTTCAGCAGACGGTCTACTCCTTTAAGGCCTTCCACGATGCGATTGCCGAATACGCCGATATGGCACAAAACTATTCGGGCACGTTCTGCCGAGGCCCGCAGGTGCTCAACCTTACCGCGCTCAATGGTCTTGTGGCATTCCTGCTGCCCGTGGCGTTGCTGTTGGCACCGGGTGAGACGGACTTCGCGCATTTTATGGCAAACTTCACGTTTTACGCTATATTTTCGGCCGTGGTACCGACGGCCATGACCAAGCTCATGTTTGTGGGCGAGGCCTCTCAGATGAGTGCCGATTCGCTGGCTCGCATCCGAAGCGTCATGGATTCCAAGCAGCTCTCCGTGCCCGCCCAACCCAAGCACCCTGTCGGCAACGACGTGCGATTTGAGGATGTGAGCTTTACCTATGAGGGCGCCGAAGCTCCTGCCGTCAACCATGTGAGTTTTAGCGTTTCCGCGGGGAGCACCCTCGCCCTGGTGGGTCCTTCGGGCGGCGGTAAGTCAACCTGCGCAAGCCTGATCCCGCGTTTTTGGGATGTTTCCTCGGGTCGAGTGCTCGTAGGCGGTGTGGACGTTCGCGATATGGATCCACGCGAGCTTATGGACCAGGTCGCCTTCGTGTTCCAGACCAACCAGCTGTTCCGGCAAACACTTGCCGATAACGTGCGCGCCTCCAAGCCCACGGCCACTGATGACGAAGTACGTGCGGCCCTCTCCGCAGCTCAGTGCGACGACATTGTGGCCAAGCTCCCACAGGGCATCAACACCATGCTCGGCGCCGGCGGAGCATATCTTTCGGGCGGCGAGGTCCAGCGCGTGGCACTCGCCCGCGCAATCCTTAAAGACGCGCCTATCGTGGTGCTCGATGAGGCCACGGCGTTTGCCGATCCCGAGAACGAGACGCTCATCCAGCGCGCCTTTAGCAAGCTGGCGGCTGGTCGCACAGTCATTATGATTGCGCACCGACTCTCGACTGTAGTGGGCGCAGACCAAATCGTGGTGCTCAACCAGGGCAGCGTGCAGGAGTCGGGTACCCATGCCGAGTTGCTGTCCCAAGAGGGTCTGTATGCCAAGATGTGGGCCGAATACGAACAGGCCGCGAGTTGGAAGATTACTGCTACGACCGCGGATACCGCCGTCGCGAAGGGAGGCGAGGCCTAAATGTTCGCCTCATTCCAAAAGAAGTATTTCCTATCCGATAAAGGCGTCGCCGGCGTAAAACGCGGCATTTTCTGGACCACGCTCACCAATCTCATTACTGTCTCTTATACACATCTCCGAGCCCACGAGACAGGC
>URHU01000128.1:0-4648 GCA_900547715.1 uncultured Collinsella sp.
CGAGATTTCTGCCTGTCTCGTGGGCTCGGAGATGTGTATAAGAGACAGCCGGTAGAGGATAGCTCACGCCGCAATCGTCATAGTTGGTGCAGCGGATAAAACGCTTGCCGCTCTTCTCGCTCTTGTGCGCGATCAGGTCGCCATGGCGTCCGGCCTCGGCACACACCTTGCACTCGCCCACCTTAAGGTCGGGCTCGTAGTTGGTGGGGCATGTGGGGTTCACGCAAATCTCGAAGGCCTTCTGGCGGAACGGCTGACACTTAATGCGCGGCGCACCGCACTCGGGACACACGGCGGCCTCGCCCTCGAGCGGGCTCACCTTGACGCCGCTCGGCACCGGATAGGTCACGTCGCAGTCGGGCCAGCCCATGCAGCCAATGAAGCTGCCACGGGTCTTGGCGCTCGTCTTCATAACCAGGTCCTTGCCGCACTTGGGGCAGGCGCCCACGCGCGCATCGGCCGTGACGGCGTCGCTGATGGCGTCGCCCAGCTCCTGCGTATGCTTGAGCAGCTCGTCGAGCACGCCAGCCAGCAGCGCGCGCGAGTGCGTCACGACATGCTCTTCGGTATCCTCGCCGCGCTCCACACGGGTCATGTCGCCATCGAGCTCGCTGGTCATATCAGGGCTCGTGATGCGCGGGGCAAACTGCGTCAGTGCGTCGATGATGGCGATGCCCAGCTGGCTCGGCTCCACGGGATCGTTTTTGAGATAGCGCACGGCGTACAGGCGCTCGATGATGCTCGCGCGCGTGGACTTGGTGCCCAGGCCGCGCTTTTCCATCTCCTGCACGAGCTTGCCCTGGCTGTAGCGCGCGGGCGGCTCGGTCTGCTTGGCCTCGAGCTTAATGTCGAACACGTCGACCGTATCGCCCTGCTCCAGCGGCGGCATCTGCTCGTCGCGCTTGAGTCCGTACGGGTACGCCTCGCGGAAACCCGGGGTCACGAGCACATCGCCCGAAGCCACGAACGGCTCACCGTTCACGTCGAGCTCGAGCTTAGTGTTTTCGATGGTCGCGGGACCCATAAGCGTCGCTAGGAAGCGGCGGGCGATGAGGTCGTAGAGCTTGCGCTGGCCGCCGTCGAGCGTGGACGGATCGCCCTCGCCCGTGGGATAGATAGGCGGGTGGTCGGTGGTCTCGACCTTGCCGCGCGTGGGCTTCATGGGGCCGGCGAGGACCTTTTTGCACACGGGCGCCAGCGCCGGGTTGATCTTTGCAAGGTCACTCACCACAGCGCCCAGATCAAGCGTCGCGGGGTATACGGTATTGTCGACACGCGGGTAGCTGATGAGGCCCGCCATGTAGAGGGACTCGGCGATGCGCATGGTACGCGCAGGCGAGATACCCTCGGCTGCGGCGGCAGCCTGCAGCGAGGTGGTCGCAAACGGCGTGGGCGGCTGCTGCTTGCGCGAGCGCTTGGTCACCGCGGCGACGGTTGCCGTCTTGGCACCGTCAACGTGACCGTACGCCGTCTCAGCAGCATCCTTGTCGGTAAAGCGCGCCGTCTTGTGCGCGATCTTAAAGCGATCGTCCTCGGCAGCGCCTTGCGCGGCGCCCATGCCGCGAATCTGCCAATAGTCCTCGGGCACAAACGCCATGCGCTCGCGTTCGCGCTCGACCACCAGGGCAAGCGTCGGCGTCTGCACGCGGCCGGCGGAACGCACGTTGCCAAAGCCGCCAAACTTGGCGAGCGTCAGGTAGCGCGTGAGCACC
Source organism: uncultured Collinsella sp. (assembly GCA_900547715.1). Lineage (GTDB taxonomy): Bacteria > Actinomycetota > Coriobacteriia > Coriobacteriales > Coriobacteriaceae > Collinsella. The sequence goes on from URHU01000128.1 coordinate 1,713, forward strand.
GCACCCCAAATGAGGTCGATGTGCTGACGGCTCTCGCCGGCGTCGGCCAGGTTCTGGTCGAGCGAGACAAGGTTATCGAAGGCCTGCGTGATCTCGGCCTTGGTAAACGAAGAATACTGGGCGCGGGCGACCGGCAAGTCGGGCGCCACCTCGCGCACCTTGTTGAGGGCGTCCGAACCGATCAGCTCGCCCTCGCGATCGAAGTCCGTGGCGATGATGACGCTGTCGGACTTTTTGGCGAGGTTCTTAAGCGAGCGGATGAGTTCCTTCTCGGCCGGCAGCTTAATGACGGGTGCCCAGGTGAGATACGGCAGACTCTCGAGCTTCCAGCCCTTGATGGAGATGCCGTCGGCAAGAAACGGCTTGCGTTTGGTGTCGTAGGGCGGGCGTGCCAGGCCATCGGGCATGTCGGCCGGTAGCATCTCGCCGTCCTCGGTAACCGAATACCAGCCCAGCTTTTTATCGAACAGCACGCTGTCGCAAAAATCGGGCGCAAGGATGTGACCGGCCAGGCCGATGGTCACGCACTCCTCGCCCTTCCACTCAAAACGGTAGATTGCGGTGTTGTACACCTTGTCCTTTTTGGGTTTGCCCGTGGACAGACGCTCGGCAATCTGACGCGCGGCGTCGTTTTTCTCTGCGATGATGAGCTTCAAAAGAGGCTCCTATCTCGTGTCTCTGCGGCTACGCCCGCCCGTATGGCGGCCGATTTACGCCCTTGCTTGCTCGATCTGCCCGATGAGCCAATCGCACCAGGCATCCATGCCCTCGCCCTTGCGCGCGCTCACGGCAAACCGCGGCGCCTGCGGATTGAGGTCATCGAGTGTCCTAGTATACCTATCCATGTCAAAATCGAAAGCCGGGGCCACGTCGACCTTATTGAGCAGCTGCGCGCCGGCGTGCTGGAAGATGCCCGGGTACTTGATGGGCTTGTCGTCGCCCTCGGGCACCGAGAGAATCATGATGGACAGGTTCTCGCCCAGGTCAAAGTCGACCGGGCAGACCAGGTTGCCCACGTTTTCGATAAAGATGACGTCGATATTTTGAAGACCCACCGCCTGGTCGAACGCGTCAACGGCCTCCATGATCATGTTGCCCTCGAGGTGGCACAGGCCACCCGTGTTGATCTGGATGGCGGGCATGCCGGCTTCCTTCATGGTGATGGCGTCGACATCCGAGGCGATATCGCCCTCGATGACGGCACAGCGCAGGCCAGCCTTGTCGCGCAGGCGCTCGTTGGTGCCCAGGATCGTGGTGGTCTTGCCCGAACCGGGGCTCGACAGCACATTGATCACATAGGTGTTTGTCTCTTTAAATCGCTGTCGCAGCTGATCTGCCAGGCGCTCGTTGCGCGACAGAATCGGCGACGCGATATCAATCGTTTTCTCAGCCATACTCGGCACTCCTTACTTTGGCCCCTTTATACCCCATCACCAGATGGCTAGCGGGCTAATCGTCGGGGGTTTCGATTTCGATACTTGCGATGTCGAGCTCGCGGCCGTGCAGCAGACGCACGTTGGCGCCGCCACATTGGGGACAGCGGCAATGGAAGCGATCGTGCTCAAAGACCTCCCCGCAGTCCAGACACTCGCTTTGTGGATGGACTTCCTCCACGGCAAGCTCGCAGCCTCGCGTGAGCGGGTCCTCATCGCGAAATGTCTCCCACGCAAAGTCGAGCGCCTCGCGCACAACTTCGGTCATATCCCCGATACGCAGCGTTACCAAAACGGCGCGCGAGGCCCCCGCCCCACGCGCCGCGCGAATCACTGTATCGAGTATGCCGTTGACAATGCCAACCTCGTGCATACCGATTTACTCCTCGTCGTCCTCATCGTCCGAGAACAGGTCCAGACGGCTCACAAACAAGCCCTCCTTGCCCTCGCGCGCGGTAATGACCACGCGGGCAATGGCGAGCGAAATCTCGTAGAGCGAGAGCAGGGCACCATACATGAGGCCCAGCGTAACGGGCGAGCCGTCGGGCGTAATCACAGCCGAGCCCACAAGCAGGCCCACGTACACGTAGCGCCAGGCGCCGCGGAAGGCCGCGTAGGACACGATGTGGAAGACGGACAGGTAGAAGATGATGAGCGGCAGCTCAAACGCCACGCCAAAGCCGATCATAAAGAGCAGCTCCATGTTGACGTAGTTCTCCAGGTCGGGCAGCGCCGTGGCGACGGCCGAGGTCTCGCCGATAAGCCACTCAAAGCCCGCCGGGATGATGATGAAATAGCAGAAGATGGCGCCCAGGAAGAACAGCACCGTCGAGGCGAGCACCGTGGGCACGACCCATTTGCGCTCGTTGGGACGCAGTGCCGGCAGGAAAAATGCCAGAATCTGCCAGATAATCATGGGCGTGCACATGACCACGGCCATCTTGATGGCCAGCGAGAAGCGCAGGCCAAAGCCGCCGAGCGTGGTGGTGATGTAGAACTTACCGTCCGGCACAAAGGAGCGGATGGGGTCTTCCAGGATGTCGAGCACCACGGGCGTGGCGAAATACAGCACGATGGCGGCGGCAAACACCGACACGACCACGATAGTCAGGCGGCGACGGAGCTCTCCCAGGTGATCGAAGAGCGGCATGCGCGCAGGTCCGATAGGCATTACTCATCGCCTCCCTTCGAGGCGTCGGCGGCAGCGGCGTCGTCCTCGGCCTCGAGCTCGCGAGCGAGCTGGTCGACGACGGCCTTGCGCTTGCGTGGACGACGGGCGTAGAGGTCGGCCGTCGTGGGCTCTGCCGGCTCGGGCTCGGGCTCCGGTTCTGCAGCGGAAGCGGGCTCGACGACAGGCTCGGCGGCAGCGGCAGGCTCGGCACCCTCGGCCTCGGACTCCTCAGCAGCACCCTCGCCCTCGGCGGCAGCCTCGCTCGCGGCCTTCTCGGCAGCAAGACGGGCGCGACGCTCGGCAAAGGCTGTCTCTTATACACATCTCCGAGC
>URHU01000129.1:0-4625 GCA_900547715.1 uncultured Collinsella sp.
GCAGCGTGGAAATTGGGCGCCCACACGGCGATGCGCACACGTTCGTCATCGCCGGCGCAGGTACGGGGTCGGCTGTGTTTCGCCAGCTCATCCGGCAGGGCAAGGCGTTCTACGCGGGCGTTCTGCACGAAGGGGACATCGACTGCGAGCTCGCGCGCGACCTGGCGACGGAATGCGTGGCCGAGCGCGCCTTCGAGCCGATCGGGGATAAAACCATAGCCCGCGCCAAAGAGCTCCTCGTCCACTGCGTGCGTCTTATCGTGTGCCCCACCGCCTTCGGCACCATAAACGCCCGCAACGCAGAGCTCGTCGAGTTCGCACGCTCGCATGGTATCGAGGTCATGCAAGCGTGCGAAGGCGCATCGGAGGATTCCAATGTGGAGTGGAAAGGATAAACTGGACTTTCATTTAAGGATCCTCAGGCTACAGCTCCTACGCCGGCAAGATCTCCAAGGCGCCAGAGAACCTCGTGAACAGGAATTTTCACGCCGACGAGCCCAACTAGGCCTAATCCAAGCGAGATTCCAGACTCGACAGGCCATTGAGAGTCAGGTCGTTGGCGACCTCAGAGACGCGCTCGATAGGAACCGAGCCGTCAGACAGCGCCCACGTGCGATAGATACCGATAATGCCTGACAGCAAAAACGCCAGATAGTAGTCGAACATCTCATCCTTAAGACCTTGGGGCAGCAGATTGCGCTCGGCAATCTCGTGTTCGAGCGGCGCACGAAGACGAGCCATAAAATCATCGAGCGGAATGTTCTCGATCAGCTGACGATTGAGCACCAAGTTGTTGCACAGTGCCTCGTTAACGGTTTTAAAGAAGGTCGCCGCCGCGCCAAGAGCGCGCTCGTTGGTGTCGCCGTCCATTGAAATAAGCGTTTTCTCGACCGAGTCGACAATCATCTCCACCACATCGACGGCAATGGCATCGAGCAGGCCGTCAACCGTACCAAAGTGAACGTAAAAGGTCTTGCGGTCGACATTGGCCTCGCGCGCGATGGCACTCACCGTAATGTCTGCCAGCGGCTTTTCCATGAGCAGGCGCTCGAAAGCCGAAAGGATGGCATTACGGCTGCGAACGATGCGACGATCAAGACGCGGTTTGCTGGTTGCCATGGGCGTGTCCCTTCGATATGCGAGCATTCATCAACAGATGAGAGATAATCTACGTAAGAGGATTATCCCCCATACAGCACAAATATGCCCCGCATCATGAAGAACGCACGACTGTCCTACTGCGACTTAGGGTGCTTCTTCTTATTGAGTGCCGACGGAGATACGCGAATACCATCGCCTGTCTGGCGCACATAGGCTTTATGAGCGGGCTTAGCGGCCCCAGAAGCCTTCTGAGCGTGCTTCTTGGGATCAACGGTAACAGCATTCGTGGGATGCGGCTTAGTGGGCGCAGAGGGCGTCTGAGACGTGCGGCCGAGTTTGCGCATCACGCGATCCCAGCGCGCATGGATGCTCTCGTTGTGGGCGCTCTTAAGGCCCAGCAGGGGCGCAGCCAAAATGGTCGGCGCAATAAACGTAATGAGGCGCCACAGCAGATAGCCGGCGGTCGAAGCCGACCCAAAGAAATGACCTAGGAACAGAGCGAAGCCACCCTCAGCGCCACCAGTTCCACCGGGCAAGGGGACCGCAGAGCTCAGAAGCTGGACAAAGGCGCTCGCGGCCATGACCGAGAAAAAGTCGACCTCGTGGTGGCCAAAGGAAAGCATCAGGAAATACGGCACCAGATAGAAAAACGCGAGCTGCAGCATGGTGATAAACACGGTGAGCAGCATGGAAGAAAAATGTCCGGCTGAAAGCTTGAACTTCTCGGAGAAGGAGTAGATCTCGCCATCGACAAACGTGCGCCATCCCTCGATCTTAGTGGCCGAGACACCAATGCGCTCGAGCCAATTGATGATGCAATGGGCGACGCGCGTGACGGTCTTAGGCATGAGAGCGACGGCGAAGATGCCAAGCAAGATGCAGCAGTGCCCACCAAAGCTAAAGACGCACAGCAGCGTCATGTCGCCATAGCGCTCGGCAAAAAACGGCATGCGAGCAAGCAGTAGGATAGCGCCCCAGGCAACGAGGCCAAACTGATACACGATAAAGCGCGTGAACTGCGTGGCGCCAGCCTCGCCGACATTTTGGCCCGCCTTGGTCAGGCGGTAGATCTGGGCGGGAGTCGAGCCCATCATCATGGGCGTCAGGTTGCCAAAGAAGATGCCGCTCGCCTCGACCGAAATCAGGTCGCGGATGCCGACGGGTGAATATGGGTCGAGCCAGACGGCGATCGCATAGGCCACAATGCCAAAGAACAGATACATGAACATGCAAAGACACGCGACAACGAGCCATGACGCCTGGACGCTCGACATAGCGGCCCAGAACTGCCCCATCTGCCCGGTTACCACCAGATAGACGATATAACCCACCAGCACGACGCCGATAAAGATGGCGCCGCGGCGTGCGCTCTTATTGTCATCTCCGCCCGAGGCCTCAACCTCGACCTGGGGCTTAGACGTATGCTGAGAGGACTCCGTCATGAGACTCCTTCTAACAGTCAAAATATCTTGGATATTGTACCCGCAAGGACCATAGACAGAACGCAAAGCTCTGGTTCAAACGGGAATTGCAAACGGTTGTTTGAAAATAAAAAACCCGGCCTTCCATGGGAAGTCCGGGTATCAGATGCGTGGTAGCCCGTACCAGATTCGAACTGGTGATCTCCGCCTTGAGAGGGCGGCGTCCTAAACCGCTAGACGAACGGGCCACATGACATCTGCACTGCCGTGCTGCGAGGAAATATATTACGGGACAAAAAACGTCAGCGCAAGAAGAAATTCCAAATTGCCGAAAAAATGTCGGCAGGTTATGGAACGCGCAGGTAAACTGGGTAGCTAATTCAAGTTGAGATGGACCAAAAGAGCTTCGCGATCGTTGGGAATGTTGTCTTCGATCACGGCGTCGAGGGCGGAGTTGAGAAGCTGACCCAGTTCCGGCCCGGGCTTGACTCCGGCACGGATCAGGTCGCCGCCGTTGATGGCGAGCATCTTGAGCGTATAGGGCTCCCCTGCCTTCAGCAGCTCGTGCGCCATCGCGCGCATCTCCTCAATCGTCTCAACGTAATAGAAGCACGACGGGGCCTTGCCGAGCGTGTCAGCACGCTTAAGGTCCATGAGCTCGTCAATCAGACGGGCCGTGTCGACGCCCTCGCCAGAAAGCGCACACATCATATTGAGCAGGCAGGATCGCTCGGGACGCAGCGGTTTGTCGTGATATTTGATGAGCAGGCACACGTCGCGCACCAGGTCGTGCGAGAGAGCCAGGCGATCCATAATGACGCGCGCTTTCTTGGCGCCGAGCTCGGGATGACCGTAGAAGTGTCCGCTGCCGGCGTGATCGACCGTAAAGCACTCGGGCTTGGAGACATCGTGCAAAAACGACGCCCACATAAGGCTCGACGATGGCGCGACGCCGTCGCACAGCGCCAGCTCCCCTGCCACTGTCAGCACACGGGCGATATGCTCGTAGACGTTAAACGCATGGTAGACACTTCGCTGATCAAACCCGCGACCCGCTGCCAACTCGGGCACAGCGGCACAGATGAGCTCGGGATAGCGAAGCATCGCGTCTCCCCCATGACCGGTCGAAAGAATGCCCTCGAGCTCAATACCCACACGCTCGCGCGCCACGGCATCGAGCAGCGGCGCGCACTCGGCAAGCGCACGCTTAGTCTCGGGCTCAATCATAAAGTCCAGACGGCAGGCAAAGCGCACCGCACGCAGCATGCGCAGGGCGTCCTCGTTAAAGCGACGCTTGGGATCACCGACAGCGCGAATCAGCTTGCGCTCCAAGTCACCCTGGCCGTCGTAGCGGTCGACAAGCCCGCGCTCGGGATGCCAGGCCATGGCGTTGACGGTAAAGTCGCGGCGGGCCAGATCGTCCTCGAGCGAGGCGGCACGCTCGACACTCTGAGGATGGCGCCCATCGGTGTAAAAGCCATCCAGGCGGTACGTGGTGACCTCGATACGCTCGCCATCGGAAATAGCCGTGATTCCGCCAAATTTAATGCCCGATTCCACGACCGCGATACCAGCGGCCTCGAGCGCCGATTTAGACTCCTGCCACAGGCCGCTACAGCACATATCAACATCGTGGCTGGGGCACCCCATCAGGGCGTCGCGCACCCAACCGCCCACGTACCAAGCCTCAAGACCAGCCGCCTCAAGCGCGCGCAGGACGCGCAGGGACGCATCGGACGGTTGAGTACCGTTGAGCGAAACATTGCACATGCCTATGGCCTCCTGCACTTGCGAGCGTTAATCGATGGTTCTCAAGAAGTCTAACAAGAAACGAGAAAGCGCGCACACGCAATCGCGACGTCGATTCGATAAAACGAGACAGCAAACGCCACATACGTTCAGCGCACAAAAAACACCCGCCTCGGAGATCCAAAGCGGGTGTTCTGCAACGATTTTTCGGTGCGGCTAGCAGACCTGACGAACTTCGATGTTCTTCTTGTATTCGTCCACCTTGGCAAAGTCGCCCAGGCCCGGGCACTCGACCACGTTGGCGCCTGTCTCTTATACACATCTCCGAGCCCACGAGACAGGCAGAAATCTCGT
>URHU01000130.1:0-4507 GCA_900547715.1 uncultured Collinsella sp.
TCTGCCTGTCTCGTGGGCTCGGAGATGTGTATAAGAGACAGGCGCAAGGTCGTCGAGCCGATGGGCCATGAGGTCGTCAACTACGGCATGTACGCCGCCGACGATGCCGCCCAGGAAGCCAAAGCCCACACCCGAGCCTCCAGCGTCGATCATGCCGGTATCGGCGTTAACGGGCAGACCCTGGATGGCAATCATACCGGCAACAAAGCCGGGGACGAGCGCCGGGCGCTTGCCGATAGACTCGGCGATGTAGGCGGAGAGCACCGGAACCATGAGGTTCATGGCGATACCGCCGATAATCTTGAGCATCGCGGCAAAGCTGTTGTAGTCGGCAGCCGTCGAATCAAAGGACGTGATGCCCCACAGGAACGAAATGGCGGTCAGAACACCACCGGCAACGACGAAGACCAGCATGTGGCTGACGCCGTTCATGAGGTGCTTGTAGATGACGTGACCGATGGACTCCTTCTCCTCGACCTCGTCCTCGACATCGGCAGCAGCCGCAACCGTGTCGTCACCCTTGGCGGCGAGCGCGCGGTCAATCAGCTTACCGGCGGCCTCAACGGACAGGGCCTTGGAAACACCAACGGAAACCAACGGCTTGCCGGCGAAACGCTCAGCCTGGACATCCTTATCGGCTGCGACGACGACGGCCTTGGCGCCAGCGATCTCACTCTTGGTGAGCTCGTTCTCGACACCGACCTGGCCATGAGTCTCGACCTTAATGGTCAGACCTCGCTCGGCAGCAGCCTTCTCCAGCGCCTCCTTAGCCATGAAGGTGTGCGCAATGCCGGTCGGGCAACCGGTGGCGGCGATGATGTCAAACTTAGCCATGTGTCCCTCCTTCTTGAGTACAGCGCCCGCGGGCGCTCCCCTACACGCGCTTCGATGCGCGTTTTTCCACAACTGAAAGATACCAACCTACCGTCCGCGTGAGAAGAGACAAGGTGCAATTCTCCGGTGAAAGGTTCTTTCATAACCGTAAACGGTAAGTGAAAGTTTACCATCAACACTTGAAACGGCAAGGTGTATCTTGTAATTGAAAATGCCCGTATACTATGGCATTGCAAATCAAGCTAGATTTTCATGCCAACCAGGAGCCATCCATGACCGATAGTAGCAAGAGCGCACTTTCCCTCATTAGTACCCATCAGGGATACAGCGAGTCCGAGCAGCGCATTGTCGACTATATATTGGAGCACCAGTCCGAAGCGCCACGCCTCACGGCCGCTCAGCTCTCGCGCGCTGCCGCCACGTCCGAGGCGACCGTTTCGCGTTTCTGCCGCAAGCTTGGGTTTGGCAGCTTCCGCAGCTTTCAGTTTTCGTTGGCGAGGGATTTGGAAAGCCAGCGCAACGAGGGCCTGACCGACGAGGTCTCGCTCGACAATATGGAGCAGAGCCTCAAGAACATCCTGGCTGCCAAGGTGAGCGAGCTTAATGCGACCATCGACGGGATCGACCACGATACGCTGGCGGCTGTTGTGCATGCCCTTAAGCATGCAGGGGTTATTGAGTTTGCGGCTGTGGGCAATACCAACGCGGTCGCGCTCGATGCGACGTTTAAGTTTTCGCAGCTGGGCCTGCGCTGCATGGCGAGCACCATTAGCGAGACATCAATCGGCTTTGCGCTCACGTTGCGCCCGGGTGACGTCATCGTGCTAATCTCAAACTCTGGCAAATCGCGCCGGCTGAATCGCATGGCAAAAGCGGCTCGCGGCTGTGGTGCCACCGTAGTCGTCATCAGCAGCGACAGCAAGTCTCCGCTTGCTCGTTTGGCAGACTACACCTTTAACACCGTGAACCACGAGGCGCTGCTCACCACGGGCGACTTTGCGTTCTCCAAGATCAGCGCCACGATGATCATCGAAGTCATCTACAACTTCCTGCTGCCCGAGATCGAAGACGCTCGCGAGCATATCAGCTACTACGAGGAGCTCATCCAGCCGGATAAGGTCGTTGAGTAAAACGCGTAGTGGGACAAAATTTCAGTCTATTTTGTCCCACCAACACCGCTGATACGACCTAACCTCGAGCTTCTTCGAGCATCTGCTTCGCGTGCGCCAGGCTTGCCTCGGACTGATCGCCGCTCAGCATGCGGGCGATCTCGGCGGTACGCGCTTCGCCGATTACCTCGTCCAAATGCGTCTGGGGAACATCGCCCGGTTCCTTGCTGACGACATAATGCTTGTCAGCAATGACGGCGACCTGCGCCAAATGGGTTACGACAATCACCTGATGCGTAGCGGCGAGATCTGCCAGCACGCCCGCAAGTGCACGCGCCGTGGAGCCACCGACACCAGCATCGACCTCGTCAAACACCAGTGTATCGACACCGTCCGCGTTACCGAGGACAACCTTGCTCGCCAGCATGACGCGGCTGAGCTCACCGCCCGACGCAATTCGACGCAAGGGGCGCGGCGTCAAACCGGCACCGCTGCGGTATAGCAGCTCGTAGCTCGAAGGACCAACGGGAGTCCACTCAGCACGGGGAAGATCACGCGACTCCCAGACGAGCTCGGCACTACCCATCTCCAGGCGAGCCATCTGGCGGCCCACCTCGTGACAGAAGCGCGGGGCCGCCGTATTGCGAGCGCGCTTAAGCGCCTTGGCGGCAGCAAACAGTTCGCGCTCCGCCGCGCCAAGCGCTTCACGCGCCTTTTTGATCTGTTCATCGCCATCATCAACCAGGGACAGCAGCTCTTGCGAGCGATCGCGCATGGCAAAAACATCGTCCATAGTGGGACCCCACTGACGCAGCAGGCCCTTGAGGTCGGAATACCGCTCACGCATGCGAGCGAGCTCGCACGGGTCGAAGGCGATGCCATCGCGATAGGCACGAAGCTCGTTCGCGCAATCCTCAAGGGAGATACAGGCATCCGAAAGTGCATCGGCGATGTCACCCAGCTTGCGATCGACGGTCGCCATGCGTGAAAGCTCGGCCACGGCGCCATTCACGGCATCGAGCGCTCCCCCTTCGGCGGCAAGCGATGCATGGGCATCGCTAGCTGTGGCAACCAGCACCTCGGCATGTTCGGAGCGCGGCAGCAGTTCCTCGAGTTCCTCATACTCGCCCGGTTTAGGGTCGACCTCGCCGATGCGCTCGAGCGCAAAGCGCGCCTCCTCGACGCGGCTCCCCTGCGCACGCGAGGCCTCTTCAACACGTCGAACCTCCTTGGCGGCAGCACGCGATGCCTTAAAGCAGGCGCGGTACGCATCCAGCGCCTCGAGCGCAGAGCGTCCCGCCCACGCATCGACCATCGCAACGTGATGTGCCGAATCGAGCAAGCGCTGGTGCTCGTGTTGGCCGCACAGATCCATCATCACACCAACGCGCTCCGAAAGCTCGCGCACACTGGCGATGCGCCCGTCAATCTTCACACGGCTGCGGCCCTCGGCGGAAAGGCTGCGCTGTACGGTGAACCCTTCCGTGTCGTGCGGCCCGTCGAAGAGTCGTGCCTCGACGCTCGCGAGCGCCTCGCCCTCGCGCACCGTCGACGAATCCGCGCGCTCGCCCAAAATAAGCTTGAGGGCCGAGAGCAGCGCGGTCTTGCCAGCGCCGGTCTCGCCGGTCAGGACAGTCAGGCCGGCACTCGGCACTAGCGTCGCCTCGCGAATGAGTGCAATGTTAGAAACCTGCAGCTCATCGATCATGACGGACTCCGTAGAAAACGCGACTCACCGAGTTATAGAAGCTCTCGGGGCCGTAATCGAGGAGCAGCACATCTCCGGGCCCGCGGCGCACGGCCACGCTCTCAACGGTACCATCGCAGGTAATAAACTGTCCATCGATAGCGATCGCCGGAACACTCGGACGGTCATCAGACATAAAGATCTCGACGACATCACTCGGCGAAGTCAAGAAGGCACGGGCCTGAATGGTGTGCGGCGCAATGGGTACGCAGACCATGCCCGTATAGTCGGGGCTCACGATGGGGCCACCGGCACTGAGTGCGTAACCCGTAGAACCAGTCGCCGTGGACACGACCACGCCGTCGCCACGCAGACGGTCGATATGATGGCCGGACACCGTGATGTCGAACTCGACCATATCGGACAGCGGACCGCGGGTAAGCGCCATGTCGTTGAGGGCGAAGGTGCGAACGACATCCTTCGTACCGTCTTCGCGCACGGACACGATATCCGCGGCGATGGTGGCGCGACGGCTCACGTGCAGCTCACCGGACAGGGCGTCGCTCACGACCTGCAGGATGTCGCGCTCCTCGGGGCTCGCAGCAGTTAGAAAGCCCAGGTGACCATAGGAAAGACCGAGGATAGGAATCTCACGATGGTTGAGGATGCGGGCAGCGCGCAGCAACGTGCCGTCGCCGCCGAGCGTAATGACCAGATCGGAGCCGTCAATATCAGGCGTGCTTTGAATCTTCGATCGCTGGTCGGCAGCCCATGCGACCTCATAGCCCTGACGCGTCAGCCAAAGCTCGAGCATCAGGCCGCTCTCGACCTGTCTCTTATACACATCTGACGCTGCCGACGATCTTACGCGTGTAGA
>URHU01000131.1:0-4443 GCA_900547715.1 uncultured Collinsella sp.
GATAAAGAGTGAGGTGCAGACAAAGGCTGCAATGGCGGTGGGAACATCGACAACGGCGCCGACGATGGCGCCCGTCGTACACGAAACGCCCCATGTTGCGATAAGGATCACGTTGAGCACGAAGGACTCACGCGGGCCCCAATCCTCCCCTTCAACCAACTTGGCAAGCGAGATGCCGTATGCCTCCTCGGTAAGTGTCGCGGCAACAGCCAGCGTCTGACGCTTCGAGGCACCCGTCAGATGCGGCGCGATCGATGCCGAGTAAAGCGCAAAACGCGAGGAGATGGCGGCGACGCTCGCGACGATCGATGCTGCAGGCACACCCGCCAGCCACAGGTTGCAGATCATAAACTGCCCGCTGCCCGTCACAAACGTGCTGCTCAGAGCACAGACCATCCAGGGCTCCATTCCCGTCTGCCCCATGATCATTCCGCACGGCGCGCCTATTGCAACATAGGTAAGCATCACCGGCCAGACGGTTCTAACGATTTTGAGCACCATACGCTTCTCATCCTGACAAGGTCTCCGAGCCGCATGTAGCGATACGGCAGAATCATCATCCGACAGCAACCGAGTTCACCTACAATTGCCACCGGATCGAAAGACACAACTTTTTAGGAAGTCATTATGACAGCTATCGATCGAGACCGGGCGCGCGCGGCCTTCAAAAGCTACACCGATGCCTACGACGCCACCAACCCACGCATCGCGCTCAAAATCGAGCATACGTACCACGTGGCCGAGGCATGCGATGCCGTAGCGCGCGAGCAGGGCTGGTCGTCAGAAGATATTGACCTGGCATGGCTTTGCGGCCTGCTACACGATATGGGCCGCTTTGAGCAGCTGCGACGCTGGGACACCTTTAAGGACGCCGAGAGCATGAGTCATGCGGCGCTGGGCATCGAGGTCCTCTTTGGCGAGAATCCCGCCGATGCACCCGCCGTAACGAGCATCCGCGACTTTATCGATGACCCGGCAGAAGATGAGCTCATCCGAGCGAGCATTGCCTATCACAGCGATTTCCGTCTACCCGCGCAGCTCGACGAGCGCACGCGGAGCTTCTGCGATATCGTGCGCGATGGCGACAAGATCGACATTATGCGCACCATCGCCGACAGCACTGTCGACACTATCCTCAAGGTGGACGAGAAGACGTTTCTCGGCAGCCGTTTCTCGTCGCCGACACTTGCCGCCTTTGACGAGCACCGCTGCGTCGCACGCGATGAACGCAACGAGCCCGCAGACTACCTGGTGGGGCTCATCTGCTTTATGTTTGAGCTCGTCTATCCAGCGAGCCGCGCGCTGGCGCGCGAGCAGGGCAATATCTACCGCCTGCTCGACGCGCCTTTTGGCATCACGCGGCCCTTTACCGACCCCGCCACGCAGGCAACTTGGAGCCGCCTTAAGGACGAGATGCGCGACTGGCTGGCGCGCGCCTAGCGCTCAAGCTGAGCCAGCAGCTCCTCGACGACCTCGACGGCATCGCCGACAACCTTGTACTGGGCAGTACCAAAAATGGGGGCATCCGGGTCCTCGTTGATGGCGATGATGCACTCCGCCCCACCGATGCCGGCAAGATGCTGGATGGCGCCCGAAACACCGATACTCACGAGAAGCTTGGGCGAAACCGATACGCCCGTCTGGCCAATCTGATGGCGATACTCCAACCAGCCGGCCTCCACGACAGGTCGCGTGCAGCCAAGCTCGGCTCCCAGAGCCTCGGCGAGCCTTCGCATCAGCGGCAGATTTTTCTTGGAACCAATGCCGCGACCCACCACGACCAGGCGCTCGGCATCGGCGATCGAAGCCTGCTGTCCCCACTCCTCGGCGGGAATCGAGATCTCGACACGAGCCTTAGCATCATCCGCAAGTGATATCTGGGTGATCGTGCCGGAGCGGCCGTAGTCGAAGTCGGGAGCCTTAAAGATACCGGAGCGCACCGTTGCCATCTGCGGACGGTGGTTGGGGCAAATGATGGTGGCCATCAAGTTGCCGCCAAACGCCGGGCGCGTCTGCTGCAGTAGGCCCGTCTCCGCATCCATCGAAAGCACGGTGCAGTCGGCCGTAAGACCCGTCTGCAAACGCACGGCAACGCCGGGTGCCAGTTCGCGACCAAAAGCGGTCGCACCGTATAGGATGGCCTCGGGTTTGCGTTCGGCTACCAAATCGCAGATCAAGTGGGCGTAGACCTCCGCATCGTTTTGGCGCAGACGCTCGTCGCGACAGGCCAGGACTTCGTCGGCGCCCGCGCAAACCAGATGTTCCAGGTCCCCGAGCGAGCCCTCGGGGCTCATGCCGACCAGTGCCACCAGACGGCAGCCGCGAGCATCGGCAAGCTCGCGCCCCTTGCCCATGAGCTCGTAGGCCACGGGAGCCACGGCGTCGTGCTCGTCAGTCTGCACGAAGACCCAAATGTCTCGATATGCATCAAGGTCCACCGCACCAGCAGCCTCGTCACGCTCGATCGAGATAGCGTTGACAGGGCAGGCGTCGACGCACCCACCGCATAGGATGCAGCCGTCGGTTACGCGGGCGCATCGGCTGGGTCGCTCGCCTTCCACTACGATGCCGCCCGAGGCACAGGCGCGAACGCAGCGACCGCAGCCGATACAGGCTTCGCTATCGATAATCAATCCGCTCATCTATGCCATCCCCTCGATAATCTTGGCAAGTTTTACCGCCTGCTCGGACGCCGTTCCCTCAACGGCCTCGCACGTTTGGTCACGGTCGGGCACAAACGAGCGCACGACCTGTGTCGGCGACCCGGCAAGACCGCAACGCGCGGAGTCGGCGTTCACGTCGGCGGCACTGACCACGCGCACGTCCGCCTCCTCCGCCGCGCGAATACCGGCAATACTCGGCATACGCAACTGGCCAATCTCCTTGGCAGTCGTCATCGCGCACGGCATCTCAAGATACACCGTCTCCTCGCCGGCATCGCATCCGTGAACGAGCGCCAGCGAGCCACAGGTCGTAAAGCCCGCGCTCTGCACGCAACTCACGTCGGTCACGCAGGGAATCTCAAAGGCTCCGGCAAGCTCGGGACCAATCTGGGCCGTATCGCCATCCACCGCCATCTTGCCGCAGATGAGCAGGTCGAAGTCCTCGTCGAGCGCCTCGATGCCGCACTTGAGGGCATAGGTGGTTGCCAGTGTATCGGCACCTGCAAAGGCACGATCGGTCAGCAGCAGCGCGTCGTCGGCACCTCGAGCGATGCAGTCGCGCAGCAGCGACTCGGTCGCGGGGATGCCCATCGACACCACCGTTACGCGCACATCCATGCCAAAGCCGATAAAGTCGTCCTTCAGCGCCAGCGCGCATTCCAAAGCGCTCGCATCAAAGGGATTAATGACCACCTGCTTGCCATCGCGCACGATGGTATTGGTCTTGGGGTCCATCTTGACCTCGGTGCTGCCCGGCACCGCCTTGACGCACACCACCATATGGAAATCGCTCATCTTCACGCGCCCCCTTTCTGGACGAGCTCATCCAAGAGCTTCTCCGAAAACAGGTTACCGCGACCCAGCTGCCCGTCAGGATCGAGCTGGAGCTTGAGCCGCGCCGATTCGACCATGGCCTCGTGACCGTACATCGTCTCTAAGAAGCCCGCCTTGATCTTGCCGACGCCGTGCTCGGCAGAAACGGCACCGCCCATAGCCGTTACCTCCGCAGCCCACTGGGCAAACAGCTCGCCACCGCGACGGTAGTCCTGCGCATCGCGCGGCAGGATGTTCACATGCAGATGGTTGTTACCGATGTGCCCCCAGGCAGCAGATTCAAGCCCGCTTTCGGCCAACGTGCGGCGATAGAGGGCCACGACATCGGCAAGGCGTGCATTGGGCACCGACATATCCGAACCCAGTTTGGTGATGGTGGGATCCGTGCGGCGACGCTCGTCGATAAGCATATTGACGCTCTCGGGGACCGCATGGCGGAAGAACCGCTGGCACTCGCGATCGACCTCGGTGCGCGCGACCCATGTCGCATCGTCACTGCCGCCCGCAAGCTCCAGTACCCACCCCAAGTGATACAGCTCCTCAGTCGCCTGAACTTCGTCGTCGCAGTCGAGCTCCACGTAGACACAGACCTTGGCGTCTTTGTCGAGCGCCGGCAGCGAGGCGAACGCGGTCGACTGCTCACGCTGACGACGCAGGATATCCAGGGCGCCCGCATCGAAATATTCGATGGCAGCCGCGTGGGACAGGACGGGACGCACAGAATCGGTGAAGGAAACGGCCTTGTCTTCGCTGTCAAAGAAACAGCTCACGCCCCAAACAACCGCAGGCGCCGCCTGCAGGGCAATCTCGAGCTCGGTGATGACGCCGATTGTGCCACACGCACCGATAAACAGATCGATGGCATCCATATCGTCAGCGACGAAATAGCCCGAAGCATTTTTGGTCTTGGGCATGGTATAGTCGGGAAGATCGAGCTCGAGTGTAC
>URHU01000132.1:0-4441 GCA_900547715.1 uncultured Collinsella sp.
CGAGATTTCTGCCTGTCTCGTGGGCTCGGAGATGTGTATAAGAGACAGATACCATCCTGCAGGAGGAGCAGTTCGACTCGACCATCGAGCGTAAGGTGCGCGAGGCCTACATCGCCGTCAAGATGGAGGACATGTACTCCAAAGACGAGATCCTCATGATGTACCTCAACACCATCTACTACGGTCACGGCGCCTACGGCATCGAGGCCGCAGCCGAAACCTATCTGTCCAAGAGCGCCGCCGACCTCACCCTGAGCGAGGCCGCACTGCTCATCGGCCTTCCCAACTCGCCCTCGCAGTACGACCCCACGGTCAACCCCGACCTGGCGCTGTCCCGTCGCAACAAGGTCCTTGACAACATGTTGCGCCTGGGCCACATCACGCAGGAGGAGCACGATGCCGCACAGGCCGAGCCCATCACCCTCAACGTGACCGAGATTTCGGGCAGCGGCGTCGACGTATACTCGCAGCCCTACTTTGTCGCCTATGTTAAGCAGCTGCTGGAGCAGGAGTTCTCGACCGACGTGCTCTTTAAGGGCGGCCTGACCGTCAAGACCACCATCGACCCCACGATGCAGCAGGTGGCAGAGAATGCCGTCCGCGAGCAGCTCGACACGCTCTCACTCGACGGCCTGGACATGGGCATGGTCGTCGTCGACCCCAAGACCGGCTACATCAAGTGCATGGTGGGCGGCTACGACTACAACGCCGACGAGAACCACGTAAACCATGCCACGGCCAAGCGTCCCGTCGGCTCCACCTTTAAGGCCTTTACGCTGGCAACTGCCATCCAAAACGGCATGAACCCCAACGTCACCCTCAACTGCAACTCGCCGCTCAAGGCCAAGGGCACCACGACCGAGGTCCAAAACTACGCCAACCATAGCTATGGCAACATTACGCTTAAGCAGGCGACGGCATACTCCTCCAACACCGGCTACATCCAGGTGGCGGAAGCCGTCGGCAACAGCAAGATCATCTCGCTCGTCAAAAAGCTCGGCATCGATCCCGCCAAGGACAACATCGAGGACGTTCCCGTCATGACGCTCGGCACCGGCTCGATTTCGCCGCTCGAGATGGCCGCCGCCTACGCGACGTTTGCCAACGGCGGCTACTATCGCCAGCCGATCGCCATCACCGAGATTGACTCTCGTACCGGTTCGGTGCTGTACCAGCACACGGACAATCCCTCACAGGTGCTTACCGAGGGCGAGGCCGCCGCGGTCACCGATGTTCTGTCCGGCGTCATGCAGGGCAGCGGTACGGGTGCTGCTGGCGCTCTGAGCGTCAACCAGCCCTATGCCGGCAAAACGGGCACCACCGACAACACCACCAACCTGTGGTTCTGCGGCTATACCCCGCAGCTGGCGTGCGCCCTGTGGACCGGCTATTCCGCGGGCGAGATCCCCATCCAAAAATACGGCACAGACCTGCTGGGCGACAGCACCAACCTGCCTGTCTTTAAGCGGTTTATGAACACCGTTCTGACCGGTACCGAGCGCGAGGAGTTTGCGACCGGAACGGCGCCCACCTATAAGAACAATAGCGTCTGGAAGTTCTACGGCACCAACAACACCAAGAAGACGGAGAACGACGACAAGGACAAGGACGAGGACGAGGACGAGGACGAAGAGGAAACCACCACAACGACTACCACGACGACCACCGAGACCACGGGCGGCGACACCACCGGCGGCACCGGTACGACCGGTGGCTCGACGGGCGGCTCAACTGGTGGTTCGACCGGCGGTGATGGCGGCACGCCTACGCCTACGCCTACGCCCACGCCCACTCCCGACCCCTCGCCCACGCCTGACGATACGGTCGGCTAGAAATCATCCGGCCATAAGCAACAAGGCCCCCGAGCAGCTTATTAAACTGCTCGGGGGCCTTTTAGTTTAAAGCGACCTGGTGGGCGGTCTTTATACCGGCAAACAAAAAAAGGGGGTACCGACCAACGTCGATACCCCTTACAAGCCACTATGTCACGCACACAGTGCCGAGCGCACGACCCGCACGCCTACTTGCGAGAATTGCTCAGCTTATTGATCAACGCCTCAAGACGCTCGCCGTCCTCGGCCGTCTGGGCAATAACCAAAATCGTATCGTTGCCGGCAAGCGAGCCAAGCACATCGGGCAGCTCTGCCGCATCAACGGCGGCGGCGATGCCGGAAGCCGTGCCAGGCTGAGCCTTGATCATAACCAGATTATCGGTGCGCAGAACGCCCGTTACGAGCTCGGAAACCATACGATGCAGGTGCAGGTCCTCTGCCAGAACATAGATGCCCTCAGGGAGCTTACGCAGCCCCATATCGGCAATATCGCGAGAGACAGTCGCCTGCGTGCAATCAAAGCCCATAGCGCGGAGCTCATCGACCAGCACGCGCTGCGTGCGGACGTCCTTATTGCGCACAATATCTCTAATGGCATCCTGGCGCCCATTGCGTTTTTTAGCCATACAAACCCTCTCTCCAAAAGATGGCGGAGACAATCAATCAGTGATTGAATAGTTTAACGCTATTTGAAGGCTTTTGTGTATAAGAACGCATTTCGAAACAATTCTATGCAAATTTGTTTCGAGATGAGCCGTTTAGGCGGTTTTTGCGCCCGTCCGGTTAAGAAAAGCTGCCAGATGCGTACACATCACGCAGCGCGCGGGCTTGGCGCTGGCGATCGGCCCAAACAACAGACCGAGCCCCCGATGGTTATCCTTGAGCGCGGCGACCATCTGACGGGTTCGAGGCGCCTCGAGCATATCACGCATACGGGCGGAACGCTCGATTGACGACACCCCATGCGGGCTCAGACACAAATTCTCGATGCAGGCGACCAGTCCGGCAAAGTAGAACTTTTGGGTTGCCAGCTTGAGCCGACCACCGCTATCTGCTTCCGAGAGTGAGTCCGTAAGCTCGTCGAGCGCCCGGGTGTCATCGGATACCTTGGCATACATGGTGGGATCAAAGGTATCTGTAAGCTTAGGTGCCGCCGCGTGGAAACAAGCGTCGCCGCATCCGGAGACGCGCTGCGCCCGCGAGAGCGAGCACGCCATAAACCCAACTGTGCGAAACGCCTTGTCGTACAAAAGGCATGCCTCAAACAGCGGACGGCTATACATCACGCCAGAGGTCTGAACGACTAGGCCGCCTAAAATCAACTGGGACAGCCCGGTCACCATCGAAGATTTGCTATCAATGGAAATATGAGCAGCATCCAAGACGCGCGAATGGCGCTCTCGATGTGCATCATAGCGGTCGAGCGACACCGTGGGGAGCACTATGTCTGCCGCAGTATCGCACGCGATATCGACCATCTTGGAAAGAGACTGCGGAGCAAACCACTCATCGGCGTTCATGGCGATGATTTGAGAGCCGCGCGAGGCAGCAAAACCGGCACGAAGACAAGCGCCGCGCTTCGCGTCCTCGACGTCAATCAAATCAATATGGATGTCCCTGTCGGCGGCAACTTGAAGCGAATGGCGCACACCAGGCGCAGCATCGCGGCAGACAACGACAATCTGCAAATCGTAGAGGTCTTGGTTCTGGATACTCTCGAGCGCACGCATCGCATAGCTGGGCGAACCTTCTACCACAAGGATCACCGAAAGTCGCGGATGCGAGCCACGTCGAACCAAGTTATCCGTCCTCTCGACAGCAATAAATCAAACCGTGGTTCATGGTACACCCCGGCAATAAAAGCAATGAGACACCAGTTGTATTGCACGTCAAGAACAGATGTTGCACACGCGCAGCCCACAGATGACAGGTGTCGACGCACGACGCGTCGAGCCCTCCCCTAGTCGAGCACGACAAGCTCGGCGGGATCGTAATCCACGCCCATAAACGTAAGGCCGCAGGCAGGAGCCGTGGGGCCCGCAGCGGTACGGTCGCAAGCATCGATGACCTCGCGCATCCACTCGGGTTCACGGCGATGCATGCCAATCTCGACAAGCGTGCCCACGATCGTGCGGACCATCGAATGCAGAAACGCATTGCCCTCGATGGTAAACGTCAGGATGTCCTCGCCAAACGCAACCTCATGGCCAAACTCGGCACGCATCACGCAGCGATGCGTGGGCTTGCCAACGGCCGAGGCAACCTTGCAAAAGCTCTTAAAGTCCTGCTCACCCAAAAGCGCGGGACAGGCCGCAGACATGGCCTCGACGTCCAAGGGATAGCGATGCCACCACACGGCACCCCGTGAGAGCACGGGACGCGCGTCGCGATCGGCAATACGGTACGTATATGTACGCGAACGCGCATCAAAGCGTGCAGAAAAGCCTTTACGGGCCTTGTAGACCTCGTTTATGGCGATATCTTTGGGTAGCAGGGCATCCATAGCCCGCAGCCACCTACGGCGCGTACAAGCGAGCTCAGCGTCCGTTACGGGCTGTCTCTTATACACATCTCCGAGCCCACGCGACAGGCAGAAACCTCGTATGCCG
>URHU01000133.1:0-4424 GCA_900547715.1 uncultured Collinsella sp.
AGATTTCTGCCTGTCTCGTGGGCTCGGAGATGTGTATAAGAGACAGCCGTTATCCTCGCCATCTGCCCGAGCGTGCTACACTAGCAGCATCTATGCCACCGCGAATGGCTCGGCCCCGCGCCCGCCGCTCGCAAACGAACTTTAAACGCACGAGGGTTGGCCATGCCGCTTTTCTCGCAACATACCGCCCGGTTCTCGCCGGACGTTCCCTTGGAGGGCACCAGCTCTCGCGAGCTGCTCAAGCGGTACCAGCCGCTCGAGACACTTGCGACCGGCGGTTTTGGCTCCATCGAGATCTGCCGCGACACGCACCTGCGCCGCCGCGTCGCCATTAAACGCATCCCCCTTATCAACGGTGCCGGCATGCCCGCCAGCGACATCATGGATGTCCTGCGCGAGGCGCACACTGCCGCCATGCTTCAACATCCCAACATCGTGCAGGTCATCGACTTTACGCACGACACAGCCTATGCCTACCTAGTCATGGAGTATGTCGATGGCATGTCGCTTGCCGAGTTTTTGCACCGCGTGGACGGCCACTCACTTACCTTTGACGAGGCCGCGGCCATTGCCGATGCCCTGGGCCAGGCGCTCACCTTCGCCCATAGTAATGGCGTACTCCACCTGGACATTAAGCCCGCCAACGTGCTCATCGACCACTCGGGCAATGTAAAGCTCACCGACTTTGGCATGGCGCGACTGTCGTCTGCCGGTGGCTTTGGCGGCTCACGCGGCGGCACTATCGGCTACATGCCGCCCGAGCAGCTCGATATCGAGACCGGCACGGTCGACGAGCGCGCCGATGTCTTTGCCCTCGCCTGTGTGATCTACGAGGGCCTGTGCGGCAGCGCTCCCTTTATGGCGGCCACGCCCGCCGACTCGCTCGACCGCATCATCGGCGGCGCCACCTATCCCAGCGAGCTGATACCACACTTCCCCCCGGGAGCCGAGGCCGCGCTCATGAGCGCGCTCTCCCCCATGCCGCAGGACCGCCCCAACAGCATCGAGGCATTTTGCGACCAGCTCCTTGCCGGTCTGGGCGACGTGCGCGAAGGCCGTCGCAGCCTGGAACAAATGGTTGGCGAGCTTTCGGATGACGAGCAGGAGCTCGACGATATCGAGCCGTCGCACTACGAGGACGACGCCATCGAGGTCGACCCCGCACTCGGCTGGGCGGGCACGCGCTGGAGCCATACGCGCGACTACACCATGCGCACTATCTCGGCGCTAACGTGCGGCACCTTTAGCTTTTTGCTGATGCAAACGGCCGGGGTCGCGGCGCTTCCCGGCCTGGTCATTGCGGCCATCGCGATCGGAGCGGCGGCTGGCCTGGCCCCCCAGATTGGCTCGGCCATCTCGGCTGTGGGCTTTTTGGTGCTCATGGCCAACGCCACCATGCAGGCACAGGGCATCCTGTCGATGCTGCCCGTCGCGGTGATCTTTGCCGCCGCCATGTCCGGTTGGTGGATCGCCTGGGGTCGCACCGAGACTGCCGCGAGCGCCACGCTCACCTGTGCACTCGCGCTTGGCTGTCTGACCGGCAA
This sequence comes from uncultured Collinsella sp., assembly GCA_900547715.1. Taxonomy (GTDB): domain Bacteria; phylum Actinomycetota; class Coriobacteriia; order Coriobacteriales; family Coriobacteriaceae; genus Collinsella. The sequence continues at coordinate 1,545 of URHU01000133.1, forward strand.
TACCTTCCTGGCAGCTGGGGTCGCCGCCGGCGTCGCGTCATTTTGGCTCGGCCCGGCAAGCGCCGCCGCGGCAACGGGCATGGGCGCGCTTTTTGCCCGTCTGGCCACGGTCGCGCTTTCAGCCGGAGGCGTGCTGGGGCTCGGTAACGTTGCCGCAGCGCTGGGAGACCCGCTCCTTTGGGCTGCCTTTGTGCTGGTCGCGGCAACTGCCGCGGCGTCATCTGCGCTGCTCAATGTCCATGCCAAGCGTGCCAATCAGGGCTCAAACCTTGCCGCAATCGCCGCAATCGCTGTCACCGGCATCGGCTGCGCAGCGGCGTCCTGTCTTGCACACCATATGGAAATTGCCAGCCTTGCAGCCGCGGTCATCGCCAAGGCGGCGGTTGCGGGAATCCTATCCTCTATAATCGTTGGGATATGCCTATATTTGCTCGGATACCAAAGAACCTATACGGAGAGTGATCTTTCGTGAACTTCCTGAACATCTTCGAGGACCACGTGGCCGGCATCTTCGGTGCCACCCGTGCCCCGTTCTCCTTTAAGAAGCTTGCCAAGCAGGCCGCTCGCGACATGGAGGATCAGACTCTGGTGATCAACGGCGTCAACACGGCGCCGGCACTCTATACCATCCTTATCGCCGCCGACGACGATCCCATGCTCGCCCCGTTCTACCCCGAGCTTTCGCGCGAGGTCCGCGAGTTCGTGAAGGCGCAGGCCGAAAAGCGCCGCTATGTCTTTGTCGGCGAGCCCCTCGTGCGCTTTATGATCGATCCGCAGCTGCGCGCCGGCAAGTTCTCGGTCTTTGCCGAGAACGTCGATGCCCCCACGCTCGGCCGCCTGTACGAAGAAGAGCGCGCCTATCAGAACGGCCTGGGCCAGAACAACTCCGCGGCAAGCCGTGCCGCCAGCGCCCCGCGCGCCGGCCAGCAGCAGTTTGCTGCCCCGCAGCAGCAGCGCCCCGCCGCCATGCCCCAGCAGCAGCCGACGCCTCGCGCCGCCGCTCCCGACCCGCTTGCCGTGGCAGACCCCTTCGCGCCTAGCGTCCCCGACCCCGCCGCCGCACCCATCCCGGTGCCGCAGACCGTCTCGCGCGACGCGCTTGCCGGCATGGGCGGAGCCGCCGCGACCGGTGCCGCCGTGGGCCTAGGCGCCGCAGCCGGCATCGCCTCCAACATGGCAAGCACTCGCGCCCCGCAGCGCCCGCTCGCCCAGCTCGTCGACGTCGTGAGCGGCGAGAGCCATAGCATCACCTCCGCACAGGTGACCATCGGTCGCGAGCGCTCAGTTTCCGACATTGCCCTGCGCGACCCCAACGTGTCGCGCCGCCACGCCCAGCTCACCTTTACGGGCTCGGATTGGTCGATCGAGGACCTCAATTCCACCAACGGCACGCTCGTCAACAACCGCCGCATTACGCGCTGCCCGCTGCGCAACGGCGATCTGCTGACGTTTGGCCTGAGTACCTTTGAATTTAGGGGATAGTCGCTTATGAACATCGATATCGTCCTTTTTGCAGGCCGCATCGTCCTGGTCGCCCTGCTCTATATCTTCCTGTTCGCCGTCATGAAGACCGGCGTGGGACTTGTGCGCGGGCAGCGCCGCGACTCGGCTATCTGGACGATCGATGTGGACAAGGGTCCGCGCGGTATCCGCGGCATCCACGTAGACATGCTCGGCCCCGTCATCGTCGGTCGCTCGCCATCTTCGGACATCTGCATCAACGAACCGTTCGTCTCGGCCTCGCATGCGCGCTTTTCGCTGCAGGGCCCGGCACTCATCATCGAGGACCTCAACTCGCTTAACGGCACGCTCGTCAACGGCCGCCAGCTCGTGGAGCCCGCAACGCTGCGTGAGGGCGACGAAGTCCAGATTGGCGACGTGGTCATGAAGGTGAACCGTCGATGATCGACGAGGAGAACAAGTCCGCAACCATGACCGAGGCACCGGCTGCCGCCGTAGCTGCACCGGCCCACGCCGCTCCGGCGGACTCCACACCCGTGGAGCCCGAGGACACCGTGTTCTCCCTGCCTCTTTCGCATGTAACGCATGATATTTCGGATCTCGCCGATAACGAGGACGAAGAGGATGCCGTAGCGGCGCCCATCGGCGCACATGCTGCGGAACAGCCCACAGCGCCCGAAGCAACCCCGGCGCCGGCTCACTTTGCAGAGCCCGTCGCCGCGGCAATCAACGAGAGCGCTGCGGTGTTTGCGGCACCCGAGCCCGCCGCGCCGGCGTTTCCCATAGCCCCGGCATCCGAGGTTGCGCCCGCGTCTACGCCGACGCCCGAGGCGGGGACATCCCCCGAGGACGGCCCTGCACCCAAGACCCCGCAGCCTGCGCCCGCAAGCGAGTCCGATGCCGTGGCCGAGCCCGCCGCCCAGTCGCAAAACACGCCTGCGCCGTCGCACTTTGCGACGCCCGAGCCGACGGCTGCCGAGCCGCAGCAGGACGGCGATCCCGCCGACCGCGTAACCGAAGATCTCAACCTTCCGGACGTCTCCGACGTCGAGTCGGGAGACGATGCCGACACCGTCTCCCCCGGCGACACCGCCGAGATCGATGTCGCGGCCGTGGAGGCAAAGCTCAAAGATCCCGGCTCGACCATGAGCTTTGAGCCGCTGACCGACGAGCGCATCGAGACCGACTCGACCTACGACGCCGGCACCACCACGCAGCTTATGTGGGGCGCCCGCTCCGACGTCGGATGCGTACGCCCGCACAATGAGGACTCCTATCTGGTGCAGTCGCCGCTCTTTTGCGTGTGCGACGGCATGGGAGGACACGCCGCCGGCGAGGTGGCATCCTCCATCGCCGTCGAGACCATCGCCAAGACGGCGCCGCAGTCCGCCGACGCCGCGCGCCTGGCCGCAGCCGTCG
>URHU01000134.1:0-4409 GCA_900547715.1 uncultured Collinsella sp.
ATCTACACGCGTAAGATCGTCGGCAGCGTCAGATGTGTATAAGAGACAGGTCCTCGCCGGTGCCGTTGGTAAAGCGGATCTCAATCTGCTCGGCGAGAGCGTCGATGGCCGCCTCGTTATCCAGATCGATGCCGCGGTCGAGCGCGGCGAAGGTGACGGCGCGATACATGGCGCCCGTGTCGAGCTTGTTAAAGCCAAGCTGACGGGCGATCTCCTTGGCGATGGTGGACTTGCCGGATCCGGCGGGGCCGTCGATGGCGACGATCATGCAATGCTTCCTTTCAATGGTTGACGTGCTGGTATGGTTCGCGGGCGTTGGGGCGCGGCGGGTTTGCCTAGCCCGTGTAGCGCTCGCGGTAGGTGTTGCGCTTGGGTGCTGAGCCATGGCTGCCGTGGTGACGCGTGCGGCTGGCAGGCGTGTCTTGGGGCTTGCCGCCGTTGCGCTTGGAGCTCGCCTGCTTGGGCGGGATGCCGCCGGCCTTGAGGATCTGCACCTCGCGGTCGGTGAGCTCGCGCCACGAGCCCTTGGCCACGTCCTTGAGCTCCAGGCCGGCAAAGTTGCAGCGGTGCAGGCGGATCACCGGGTGGTGGATCTTGCTCAGCATGCGCTTGACCTGGTTCTTGCGGCCTTCGCGGATGATGACCTCCACGGCGGTGGTACCGGGCTTCACACCCTGCGGGGCCACGGCTTCAGCCTCGCGCGCGTTGATGATGCGACAGATTGCCGGCTGGCACGGGCCGTCGTCGAGCTCGATGCCGCGGCGGAGTGGTTCCAGATCGCGGTCGGTCAGCTGCCCGTCCACGAGTGCCTGGTAAGTTTTATAGACATGCTTGCTGGGGTGCAGCAGGTCCTGTGACAGGTCGCCGTCGGTGGTAAAGAGCAAAAGGCCCGTGGTGTCACGGTCCAGGCGGCCCACCGGGAACAGTCCCGGAAAGCGGTCGCGGGGGACCAGATCGGCCACACAAGGGCGCTCCTGCGGGTCGCTCATGGTGGTGAGGTAGCCGGTCGGCTTGTAGAGCATCAAGTACACGGCGCCCTGGTTGAGTTTGACGGGCATGCCGTCGACCTCAATGTGATCGTGGTCGACATCGACCTTGGTGCCCAGCTCGGTCGCGACCTGGCCGTTGACGGTCACGCGGCCAGCGGTCATCAGGTCCTCTGAGCCGCGACGGCTCGCCACGCCCGCGCGTGCCAAAAAGCGCTGCAGGCGCATGGTGTGCGGATAGACGGGCTGGGCGTCGGTTGCGGGTGCTTCGTTGCCCACGGCGCGCGTCTCCCCTACTTCGTTAGTCCTCGTCATGCAAATCCTCCGAGGTCTCGTCGACGTCCAGGGTTTCCAAGTCCTCGACTGCATCAACATCTTCAAAATCGGTATCGAGCAGTTCGCACTCTTCGTCCAGGTCCTCGGCCTGCTCCTCGAGCGTGGACTGAATACTGCGGCCACTCAGACGCTCGCGGATAAACTGGCGCGACTGCTCGTCGGGGGCAAACTGCTCCAGGTCGGGCAGGTCGCGGGTGGAGCGCAGGCCGAACTTTTCCAAGAAGGCGTTGGTCGTGCCGTAAATGATGGCCTGACTGTGCTGGGGGTCACGGCCGAGCTCGCGCACCAGACCCTTGTCCACGAGCGACGCGATGACGCCGTCTGAGTTGACGCCGCGGATGCCCTTGACCACCTCGCGCGTTACGGGCTGGTGGTATGCGATGACGGCCAGGGTTTCGAGCGCCGCCTGCGACAGCTTTTGCGTGTCCCAGCTCAGCACATAGGCCTCGACCACGTCGTGGTAGGCGGGGTGCGTAAACAGGCGCCAGCCGCCGGCGACCTCGCGCAGCTGAAAGCCGCGGTTGGCCTCCTCGTACTCAACCTTGAGCTCGGCGAGCAGCGACGCGCACTCGCCGGGGGCGATATCCAGTGCGCCGGCCAGCGCGGGCGCACTCACCGGGTCGCTCGACACCAGCAGCAGCGCCTCGAGGGCGCCTTTGAGGCTGTTTGCCTCCAGCGTGGAAAGGGTTGACATGATTGCGGCTCCTATTCGGTGAGCTCGGGGCCCTCGCCGGGCACGTATGCCTCGGCTCCCTCGACTCGGTTGATGCAGATGGTTCCGAAGATCTCGTCCTGGCTCAGCGTGAGCGAGCCGCGCTTGGCGAGCTCAAGCATGGCCAGGAAGGTGACGACGAGCTGCTCGGTGGTGGCATCGCCGTCCAGTAGCTCGCGGAAGGTGCAGGTTTGGTGCGCCATGGTAAAGCGGTCGACTGAGGCCACGGTCAGGTCGAGCGGCACGCGATGCGGCGCCACATGCTCGGCCTCCAGCAGGAAGGTCTGGCGCTTGCCGTCCAGGTCGGCACAGATGACGGCGAGACCGCGCAGCGTGATGCCGGCCAGATAGTCGGGCATTAGGCCCAAAAACTCCGGGTCGGGACCGGCCACACGCGGGTGCATGCGGCTTTCGGCCTGCATGCGGGCACCGAGGGCCGCCGCCGCGCCCTTAAACTGCTTGTATGCAATCAGGCGCTGGATCAGGACCTCGCGCAAGGCGTCGCCGTCGAGCGCGCTGAGCTCCTCGAGGTCTTCGTCGAACTCGTCATCGTCGTCATCGACTTTGCGCGGGGTTTCCTCGGGTACCAGTGAGGCGGCCTTGATGTCCAAAAGGGTTGCCGCGACCAGCAAAAAGTCGCTCGCCACGTCCAGGTCCAGCGCCTCGATGCGCTCGGCCTCGGTAAGGTACTGCTCGGCCACCTCGCTGATCGAGATAGCGCCGATATCTACTTTTTGGCGGGTTACCAGCTGTAGCAGCAGGTCGAACGGTCCGCTGTAGACCTGCGTCGACACGCGATACGACATCTTCGACCTCCTTTGACGGCGCCTTCGCGGCGCGGTTTGAGTGCATGCTACGACCGTTTTGTACGTTCGACCTGTAAGTTTACCTTAGATGTTGGTGATTGCGAAGTTGAGCAGCTGCTCAGCAAGCGGATACACGGTAACGTCGAAATAGCGGCCGATTACATCGATGCCGGTCCACATGGGCAGCAGGTACAGCACCAGGATGAGGATGGGCATAGCGTATTGCTGCAGACGGTAATAGTTGTTGAGTGCCTTGCCCTTGAGGAAGGGCACGATGATCGACGAGCCGTCGAGTGGTGGGATCGGGATGAGGTTGAAGAACGAAAGCGACAGATTGACCACGATAAACGTGGCGCCAAAGTTCATGATATGCGATGCCAGGGCAAAGGAAATGCTGGTGTAAAGGCTGCCATAGGCCAGGCGCATGAGGGCTGCGGCCAGGCACGCGAGCGCGATGTTCGATGCGGGGCCGGCCGCGCTCACCAGGACCTCGTCGCGCTTTGGATGCTTGAGGTTGTTGAGGTAGACGGGCACGGGCTTGGCGAAGGCGAATACCGGGCCGCCGGCCGCAAGCATCAGCAGCGGTAGGAGAATGGTGCCAAACGGGTCGATGTGGTTGAGCGGGTTGAGCGAGACGCGGCCGCGCGAGCGGGCCGTCTTGTCGCCGAGCGCCCAGGCCGCGGCGGCGTGCGCGCTCTCGTGGATCACGATGCCAACGATGACGGCAACAGCGCTGGCGACCAGGTTCATGAGGTAGCTGCTGGACATGCCGATCCCCTAGCGGACGCGGCGCGAGGCGCGCGTGAGCAGGTAGTCGGCCACAAACAGGATAACGGCCACGATGGCGTAATCCAGGCGGAACACGCCGCCAAAGGGCGATGTGATGACGCCGTATCCGGCGATGGCGCTCGGCAGCGCGCGCGAAAGCTCAACGACAAAGCCCACGATCTGCAGCTTGGCGGTAAGGCCGCTAAAGCACAGCAGCACGGTCATCGCGCTCATAAAGATGCCGCAGATGCGACAAGCGATGGCGATGATGCTCATCGCCACGGCGGCGGCCTTACGAGAGTTCACGCGCGGTCTCCTCTTCGATCTGGGTGGAAAGCTCGAGCCATTCGTCCTCGAGCTTGGGCAGCTCTTGCTTAAGGCCGTTATATTCCCCCAGCGCGGCGTTGAACTTATCCTGATCGGCATAAAGCTCTTCGCTTGCCATCAATTCCATAAGCTCGTCATAGCGGGCACGCTTTTTGTCGAGCTCGGCCTCGATCTTCTTGAACTGGTTGCGCACGCCCTTGAGCTTTTTGTTGAGCGCAGCGCGGGCCTGGGCCTCGGCGCGCTTTTGCTCCTTGGTCTTTTTGCCCTCGGCGGGCTTGGGGGTCGCGGCGGGGCTGTCGGCCTGGGCGGCGCTGGCTTTGGTGGGCTTGGCCGCGGCGGGCGCGCTCTCCGTGGACGCCGCGGCGGCGGCGCGGGCTGCGAGGTCCTCGCGCTTGTAGAGGTAGTAGTCGTAGTCGCCGTCGTAGACCTGTCTCTTATACACATCTGACGCTGCCGACGATCTTACGCGTGTAG
>URHU01000135.1:0-4395 GCA_900547715.1 uncultured Collinsella sp.
TCTACACGCGTAAGATCGTCGGCAGCGTCAGATGTGTATAAGAGACAGGGGCATGGTCAATCGCGCGCTCGATATCGTCGATCACCGGCAACAGCGCGGTGACAAGCTTCTCGGTCGCGCGCTCGCGCTCGGCGATACGCTCGTTTGCGGTGCGGCGACGGAAGTTCTCCCAGTCGGCCTGCAGACGGGCGGTGCGCTCGGTGGCGTCCTTTGCCTTGTCCTCGGCGGCCTTCTGAGCCTCTGCCGCAGCATCAAGCTCGTTGCGCACGTCGGTAAGCTCCTTCTGAGCCTGCTCGAACTTAAGCTTAAAGTCGTTGTCGGCGGCTTCCTCACCGGCGCGGATAGCGGCTTCCACCATCTCGTCCTCGGTCATCGTCGCCTCCTTGTTGGAATCCTCTACTTGGTTCTCGGCAGCCTCGGCGGCCGGGGCCTCGTTGGCCTCGGTAACGTCTGCGGCCTCTACGGGAATCTTCACGTCCTTCTCCTCAGAGTCAACGGGGGCGGCACCAACGGCGGCCGCCTCCGTGCGAGCTTTACGGGCGGACATGATTATTTGTCCTCGTCGTCCACAACCTCGTAGTCGGCGTCGACAACGTCATCGTCGGCAGGCTGGGCGCCAGCGGCACCGTCGGTCTGCTGCTGAGCGTCGGCATAGACAACCTGGGCCAGCTCGTAGGCCACGGACTGCAGGGACTCGCCGGCGGCCTTGATGGCCTCGACGTCAGAGCCCTCGAGCGCCTTCTTGGCGTCGGCGATAGCGGCCTCGGCCTTGGACTTCACGTCGGCGGAAACCTTGTCGCCCAGCTCGTTGAGGGTCTGCTCGGTGGAGTAGCACAGGCTATCGGTCTGGTTGCGGACCTCGACCTCTTCCTTCTGCTTCTTGTCCTCCTCGGCATGAGCCTCGGCATCCTTGACCATACGATCGACTTCGTCATCGGACAGAGCGGTGGAGCCGGAGATAGTGATCTGCTGCTCCTTGCCGGTGCCCTTGTCCTTAGCGGAGACCTTGACGATGCCGTTGGCGTCGATGTCGAAGGTCACCTCGATCTGCGGCACGCCGCGGCGGGCAGCCGGGATACCGGTCAGCTGGAACTTACCGAGCGACTTGTTGTCGCGGGCAAGCTCGCGCTCGCCCTGGAGCACGTTGATCTCGACGCTGGTCTGGTTGTCGGCAGCGGTGGAGTAGACCTCGGTCTTGGAGGTCGGGATCGTGGTGTTGCGGTCGATCATCTTGGTCATGATGCCGCCCATGGTCTCAACGCCCAGCGACAGCGGGGTAACGTCGAGCAGCAGGATGCCCTCGACGTCGCCGGTGAGCACGCCGCCCTGGACGGCAGCGCCGTCGGCAACGACCTCGTCGGGGTTCACGGACATGTTGGGCTGCTTGCCGGTCATGGTCTTGACCAGATCCTGGACAGCGGGCATACGGGTGGAGCCGCCGACGAGGATGACCTCGGTCAGATCGGAGAGCTTGAGCTTAGCGTCGCGGAGGGCGTTGGTGACAGGCTGCTTGCAGCGCTCGAGCAGGTCGCGGGTGATCTTCTCGAACTCGGCGCGGGTCAGCGTGTAGTTGAGGTGCAGCGGGCCAGACTGGTTCATGGTAATGAACGGCAGGTTAATGGTGGACTGCTGCGCCGCGGAGAGCTCCTTCTTGGCGTTCTCGGCAGCCTCCTTCAGACGCTGCAGGGCCATGGGGTCCTGACGCAGATCGACGCCGTTCTCCTGCTGGAACTTGTCAGCCATCCAGTCGATGACGCGCTGATCCCAGTCGTCGCCGCCCAGGTGGTTGTCGCCCGAGGTGGACAGAACCTCAAACACGCCGTCGGCGAGGTCGAGGATGGAGACGTCGAAGGTGCCGCCACCCAGGTCGAAGACCAAGATGCGCTGGTCGGTGCCCTGCTTATCCAGGCCATAGGCCAGGGCAGCAGCGGTCGGCTCGTTGACGATACGCTTGACGTTGAGGCCGGCGATCTTACCGGCATCCTTGGTGGCCTGACGCTGGGCGTCGTTGAAGTAGGCCGGGACGGTGATGACGGCGTCGGTGACGGTCTCGCCCAGATACTTCTCGGCGTCGGCCTTCATCTTGGCGAGCACCATGGCACTCACCTGCTCGGCGGTGTAATCCTTGCCCTCGATGTCGACGACGGCACGGCCGCCCTGGCCCTCCTTGACCTCGTACGGCACGGTCTTGATCTCGGAGGTGCACTCGGAGTACTTGCGGCCCATGAAGCGCTTGATGGAAAACACGGTGTTCTTGGGGTTGGTGACAGCCTGGTTCTTAGCGGCCTTGCCCACAACGCGGTCGCCGTCAGCACGGAAGCCGACAACGGACGGGGTGGTGCGGTCGCCCTCGGCGTTCACGATAATGGTCGGAGAACCGCCCTCGAGAACGGCCATAGCGGAGTTAGTAGTACCAAGGTCGATACCAAGAATCTTACTCATTAGAAATTCCCTCTCTCTTTTGCGTTCGCGCCGCCTCGACGGTCTGTCGCGCGGCGCTTCGGCTTGTCTTTCAGGATGTAGTGTATCCCCTTATGGGCCGGAATATACAAAATCTAAGTCAATTCATATAAGATTTCTTATCTCTGAGAGTTTAGGTTCTAAAATGCGCAGGTAGATGCACTGTTTGAGTTCTCGACAGATCTATCGAGATCTATGTAGAGATGGCTGAGGTTTGCGTCCGGGGGTGCCTGGGGGCCGTCTTGCGGAAAGTTCATCCCGGTTTGAGCGTGGATTCCGGGTCGCAGTTTCCGCTAGCGGGCCCAACCGGAAACTGCGACCCGGGTTTCGGCCAAATAACGGGATGCCCTTTCCGCAAGCACGCTCAATCGCCCTATATTTCAAGTCACCTTTAGCTAACATTTACGCAGCTCAACGGCCCCACCTGCGCGTTTTTTAGTAAACCTTGGCATACTCGGCGAACGGTATGAAGATGCCGGCCAGAGGGTATTGCAAACGGTCGCTCCCGTGGTATGTTTTTGCCCGAATCAAACCGGCGCGCATCGTCTGTAGCGTCGGTCAACAGAGAGGAAACTACCATGGCTCATCCCGTAATTGATGCCGACGAGTGCATCGCTTGTGGCGTTTGCGTCGACTCCTGCCCCGCTGGCGTTCTGGAGCTCCAGGACGTCGCTACCGTCGCTGACGAGGACTCCTGCGTCGCCTGTGGCGCTTGCCAGGACGCTTGCCCCGCTGGCGCGATCACCGAGATCGTCGAGGAGTAACAACTCCCCCACTGCACACTCAAAAGTACACCGTGCACAAAAAAGGAGGCCTCCGCATCGCCGCGGAGGCCTCCTTTTGCATGTGTGGGCAGCTAATTTGGAGCGGGACCCTTGGCAGTTGCGGTGGAATAGTTCCTGTTTTATGTCTTGGATGCCGATTTTAGGAACTATTTCACCGCAACTTATAGATGCGGCGTCGACTAGGACAAATCGTCTTCGTAGGGCATCAGGTCTGCTAGGTAGCCTTTTTCCTTGAGCATCGCCTCGATCTCGTCGAGGGTCTGTTCGTCCTCCGCCGCAATGCGATGGAAGTGGTAGCCGCTGGTCACCGTCAGCAGCGGAAAGCTCTTGCCGCTCTCGATATCGCGCAGATAGCGCTCGACATCGCGACGATTGCGGATGTCCAGGTCGGCCGTAATCTTACCGTACACGCGGTGATTGACAATCACGTTGAGCACAGCGCCGCCGGCGTCGACGATACTCGTGAGCTCATCGCCTGCCTGCTCCACGCTGTGGCGAACCTTGACCAAGCGCGTAGGCACGGCGGGGCTGCTGGGGGCCTCCTGCAGCACGTAGCCGCGGTTGGTCGCCACGATATCGTGCCCATCGGCGCGCAGCAGGGCGATGTCCTGCACCACGATCTGGCGGCTCACACCCACCTCGCGGGCAAGCGCGCTGCCCGATACGGGCCCCTTGGCCCCCTCGAGCACGGCCATGATGGCACGGCGACGCTCGCGGGCGTTCATTATTTACCGTCCAGCAGACGCAGGTGCTTAAGCGAGAGGTCAAGGATCGGCGCGGAGTGCGTCAGGGCGCCCGAGCTAATGTAGTCGACGCCCAGGTCGGCCAGGGCGCGAATATTGTCGGCGTCCACGTTGCCCGAGCACTCGGTCTTGGCGCGACCGGCAATAAGCTCGATGGCGGCGGCCATGTCGTCATGGGTCATGTTGTCGAACATGATGATGTCGGCGCCGGCCTCCACAGCCTCGCGCACCATGTCCAGGTTCTCGCACTCAATCTCGACCGTCGTGGTAAACGACGCATGGGCGCGCGCCATCTCGATCGCGCGCGCCACGCCACCGGCGGCATCGATGTGGTTGTCCTTGAGCATGACGGCCGTCGACCTGTCTCTTATACACATCTGACGCTGCCGACGATCTTACGCGTGTAG
>URHU01000136.1:0-4395 GCA_900547715.1 uncultured Collinsella sp.
TCTACACGCGTAAGATCGTCGGCAGCGTCAGATGTGTATAAGAGACAGATCCGAGGGCATGCGCTTTGAGGCGCGCCTAGCACATGATGCCTGCGACTTTGATATCGATTACGTCTTTGAGGTCGATGACTGCCTGGAGGACTTTGGTATCGAGGAACTTGCCTTCGATCTGGAGCCTGCCGCATATATCGAGGAGTTCCGCAGGCAGCAGTTCGCCCGCTCAAACCGTAGCATGTTGCCGCTGCCCGCGGCACTCGGCGCCATTCGTCTAACGAGCGTTGAGGACGAGGTTCTTGAGCGCCATGTTCACGCCTACTTGGCTTCTCGCAAAGAACTTCTCTAAGATTTATTGACATCCATCGTCTTTCGTATCATGTTGAGGGGCGGGTTTTCAATCGGTTGCGGATCGCATGCGATCCCGTCGTTCGGTTGAGACCCGTCCCGTCTATATAGAGACAACAAGAAAGGAAACTGCATGTCTGAGTTTGCTGTCGGTCCTGCCGGTCGTATCGAGCGTGTCCGTGCCCTGATGGTCGAGCGTGGCTACGATGCCATCGTGGTGCGCGACGAGGCTAACCTTCGTTGGCTTACGGGCGTTAAGGGCGTCTTCGACTACACCTTCGAGTTCCCGCATGCGGCGTTTATTACGGTCGACCAGTGCCTGTTCCACACCGACTCGCGCTACCTCAACAGCTTTGAGGAGAACACGCCCGCCGGCAGCCCCTGGGTCTACGACATGGACGAAGGCACCATCCCTGGTTGGGTCGCCGACAAAATCGCGGCCAACAAGTGCCGTGTCTGCGCTGTCGAGGATGATATGCAGATTAATTTCTACCAGGGCATTCAGCGCGGCCTGGAGGACCGCTCCGTCGCCTGCATGCTGCCGCTGATGCACGACGACATCCGCAAGATGCGCGCCATCAAGGATGCCGAGGAGATCGAGCTCATGCGCCACGCACAGTCGATCACCGACGCCGCCTTCAAGCACATGCTCGGCTTTATTAAGCCTGGTATGACCGAGAAGCAGGTTCGCAACGAGCTCGAGAACTTTATGTTCGCCAACGGCGCCGACAGCCTTGCCTTCGGCTCCATCGTGGCGAGCGGTCCCAACACCGCCAACCCGCATGCCGTCCCGAGCGACCGTGTCATCGAGAAGGGCGATTTCGTTCTCATGGATTACGGTGCGGGCTACTGCGATTATCGTTCCGACATGACGCGCACCGTCGTGATGGGCGAGCCTACGCAGGAGCAGCGGGACCTGTACGCACTCGTGCGCCGCACGCATGAGGAGTGCGTCGCTGCCATCCATCCGGGCGTCGAGGGCAACGACATTTTCAAGCTTTCCAAGAAGATTATCGGCGATGCCGGCTATGGCGATTATTACAACCATGGTCTGGGTCACGGCGTGGGCATCGACATCCATGAGCTGCCCAACTTCAACCGCAGCAAGAACACCATCGAGGTCGGCTCGGTTATCACCATGGAGCCCGGCGTGTATCTGCCCGGTGTGGGCGGCGTGCGTCTGGAGGACTACGGCGTGGTCACCGAGAACGGCTACGAGCCCTTCACCAAGACCCCGCACGACCTGCACGTCATCGATTGCTAGCCCATTTCGATAGATTTTTGGGGCGGGGCGTCCGGAGCAATTCGGGCGCCCCGCGTTCTCTTTTTATGCGCTCGCTGCAGGCGCCGTCTGCAAGTGTATAATTTCGGTCGTATGTAATTTGGACGCTTGTGCGTTCTGCCCATAACAAGAAAGGTCGCTATGCCTACCATTTCTACCGCCGACTTCAAGAACGGCCTCGGTCTCCGCATTAAGGACAAGGTCTACACCATCGTCGAGTTCCAGCATGTCAAGCCGGGCAAGGGTGGCGCGTTTGTGCGCTACAAGACCCGCGACATCAAGAGCGGCCGCGTCGTCGAGAACACCTGCAACGCCGGCACCAAGTTCGAGAGCGTCATGCTCACCACCCGTGAGTTCCAGTACCTCTACAACGATGGCACTGACTACATCTTCATGGACAACGAGTCTTATGAGCAGGTTCCCGTTCCCGAGGACATGGTGGGCGAGAACTCCAAGTGGCTGCGCGAGAACGACATCTGCCAGCTGCTCTTCGCCGACGATGAGCTCATGGGCGTGACTCCGCCGATGTTCATCGAGACCACCATCGTCCAGACCGACCCGGGCTTTAAGGGCGACACCGTCCAGGGTTCCACCAAGCCGGCCACGATCGACACCGGCGCTGTCATCCAGGTCCCCATGTACCTCAACGAGGGCGAGGTCATCAAGGTTGACACCCGCGACGGCAAGTTCGTCTCCCGCGTCTAGCAACCAACTCTTCTAGGAGGACTCATGCCCCAGGAAATCAAGATTGACGGTATCGGCATTTCGCCCGATGTTCTGACCGCCATCGTCTCGCGCGCCGTGTCCGATGTCGAGGGCATCGCCTCCGTTGGCGTCAAGGACCTTGCCACTAATCTTGTCTCCATGATGCTCTCGTCCAAGGCCCCGGCTTCCGAGCCGGCGGTCGAGGCCGAGGTCGTTGGCGACAAGCTCGCACTCACCGTGCGTGTCGTGGTGTTCTTTGGCTATCCGTTCAAGAAACTCGCCGAGGCCGTTCGCGCCGCCGTGGTCGCCGCCATCGATGCTCAGGTGGGCGTCGAGGTCGAGCGCGTTGACGTTTGCATTGACGGCCTCGTTTTCCCCAAGGAGTAACCTTTGAGCCTTAAGGTTTATCGCGGGCGTACGCTTGCCCGCAGTCAGGCGCTGCAGTTGCTATTCCAGGCCGAGGCCACGGACAGCCCGCTCGAGCGCGTCCTCGAGGGTGATTTCCTGATCTCGAAGGGTCCCCTCGACCCCTATGCGCTGGAGCTGTGCCGAGGTGCCTACGAGCATATCGACCGTATCGACTGCGCTCTGCGCTCCGTTGCCAAGAACTGGGATCTTATGCGCATGCCCGGCGCCGACCGCAATCTGCTGCGTATCGCCGTTTACGAGATGCGTTTTCTCACCGACGAGGAGGTCTCGGACGCCATCGTGATCAACGAGGCCGTCGAGCTTGCCAAGGCCTATGGCACCGACCAGTCCGCGTCGTTCGTCAACGGCGTTCTGGGTAAGATCGCTCGCAGCGAGGAGCTGCCGGGCGAGGACCTGTACCAGGAGCTGCTGGCCGAGGATCGCGCTCGCGAGGAGGCCCAGGCCGCCGAGGCGGCCGCCAAGGTTGCGGTTGCTCAGGCTGAGGCTGGCGTGCTGGCCGAGGATGCGGACGCTGCCGAGGCTGTCGTCGACTCCGTCGAGGAGTAGCCATGCCAGAGGGTTCTGTCCACAACTTTGACGAGATTTCGGACCGTCTGGACCAGATCATCGCTACCGTTCGCTCCAAGGATACCTCCTTGGAGCGTTCACTCGATTTGTTTGACGAGGCGATTGAGCTGGGCTCCCGCGCGGTCGATATGGTCGACAAGTTTGAGCTTACGCCGCGAGAAGCCGACAAGCTCGAGCAGGAATACGATGAGGATGCGGCAAACGAATCCCAGGATAGCTAGGCCGCATCTCCGGATACGAATGGTTGATGGCATTCATGAAACGTGTGCGTCTTGATGACGAACTGATTTCACAGGGCATCTGCGCCGATCGCGCGGATGCCCTTCGCACTCTTATGGCCGGCTTGGTCTCGAGTGGCGGCGAGCGCTTGACTTCGCCGGGCCTTAAGGTGATCCCGGGGCTGCCGCTGCACGTGAAGGGGCGCATTCCCTATGTTGGCCGCGGCGGTCTTAAGCTCGAAGGCGCGCTTGATGCGTTTGGCATCAATCCGACGGGCCTTGCCTGTTTGGATGTGGGCTGCTCTACCGGCGGCTTTACCGATTGCCTGCTCAAGCGCGGAGCTGCGACCGTTGTCTCGGTCGACGTGGGCCGTGCCCAGTTCGACTGGTCGCTGCGCCAGGACGATCGCGTGACGCTGCATGAGCGCACAAACGTGACGCAGCTGCCTGAGCTTGGCTATGTCGGCGCCATCGACCTGGCTGTGTGTGATGTCTCGTTTACCAGCATCGCGAATATTATCGATGCGGTACTGGCGTGCCTGGCGCCTACGGGTGCATTCTGCACGCTCGTAAAGCCGCAGTTTGAGGCTCCGGCGGCGCTGGTGGGCGAGGGCGGCATTGTGACCGATCCCGCCGTGCGCCACGATACACTCGTGGCGGCGGTTGAACTCTTTGCTGCCAAGGGCCTGTTCCCGGTCGATGTCTGCGTGTCGCCCATTCATGGTGCCAAGGGAAACGTTGAGTTTTTCCTGTACGGCACGAGGTTTGCCCCCGGCGAGCGCGCCGACGATGAGCTGCAATCCCAGGTATCGGTCTGTCTCTTATACACATCTGACGCTGCCGACGATCTTA
>URHU01000137.1:0-4380 GCA_900547715.1 uncultured Collinsella sp.
CGAGCTGCTGGCGCCGGCGGGCGGACTCGACCAGATGCTTGCGGCCATCGCCGCGGGTGCCGATGCCATCTATGCGGGGTTGGGCGGCTTTAACGCCCGCGTGAGCGCGCATGGCTTTACGGATGACGAGTTTGCGCGCGGCTGCGCCGTGGCGCATGCCCATGGCGTGCGCGTGTACGTGACGCTCAACGTGTTCGTGTTTGACGATGAGTTGTCCGACGCGGTGGCGTTGGGAGCTCATGCACTGGAGCTGGGCGCCGATGCTCTGATTGTCGCCGATGCCGGGTTGGCCTGCGCGCTGAGCGCGGCGATTCCCGGGGTCGAGATTCACCTGTCCACGCAGGCGGGCGTTCATAGCGAAGGCGCCGTGCGGCTTGCCGCCGATGAGCTGGGGGTCGAGCGTGTGACGACGGCGCGCGAGCTGACGGTCGACGAGATTGCGGCGCTATGTGCCACGGGCGTGCCCATCGAGGTATTCTGCCACGGTGCGATTTGCATCGGCTATTCGGGGGCGTGCGAGTTCTCGGCCCTGCGGCGTGGGCGCTCGGCGATGCGCGGCGACTGCACGCAGCCGTGCCGTCTGGCGTACGACCTGGTGGACGAGGCGGGGCAGAGCGTTGTCGCCGTCGAAGGGGATCGCCTGTTGTGCCCGCGCGACTATCTGGGTATTGCGCATCTGCCCGAGCTTGTAGATGCCGGCGTGGCGTCGCTCAAGATCGAGGGGCGCATGAAGAACCCCGATTACGTATTCAATGTGGTGCGGGTGTGGCGCCGGGCGCTCGATATGCTGCGCGACGACGCGTGGGACCCCGGTGCCGTGGAAGAGCTTGAACGCGAGCTGGGAAGGTCGTTTAACCGTGGGTTTACCGATGCGTACCTGCGAGGGCGTTCGGGTGCCGAGCTGATGAGCTTTGAGCGCGCAATTAACCAGGGCGTGCGCGTGGGACGCTTGGTCGCTGTGGGCCACGAAGAGGTGACCGTTGAGTTCGACGCCGCCGTGGCGGCGGGTGACATGCTCGAGATCCGGTTTTATCCGGGTGTCGACGCGCGTCCCGATGTGCCCAAGCGCTGGCCGCAGGTGCCCTGCCCGGTGGATGCCGCAGCGGGGAAGCGCGTCGTCGTGCATTGCAAGCGTAAGGTGGACACGGGCTGCGAGGTGTACCTGATTCGCAGTGCCGGCGTGTTGGATCAGACGGCGGCAGTGTTGGAGCGCATGCGGGCCGAGGCGGATGCGATTGCGCCCGTTGCGCGTGCCGTTGAGGTGCTGCCCTTTGAGGGCGTTGCGGTGGATGGCGGTGCGTCGACGGAGTTGGTGGAGTGCGCGGTTCCCACTCGCATGGTTTTTGCTTGGCAGCTGATGGATGCCGACCCGCGCGGAGAACTCGATTTGTCCGACGCCGTTGTGGTGCTTGACGAGGTGTGCCGCACGGGTGACGCTGACTGGACCCGCTCACTGATGCAGCGTGCCGGGCGCATCGTCTGCCGCAACCTGGGGCAGGTGGCGATCGCTCGCGAGCTGGGCGTGACGTTTGACGTGGCGGCGCCGGTGTTCTGCGCGAATCGGGCCACGCTTACCTGGCTGCGCGGATTCGGTGCGGGGCGGGTGTACTTGCCGGCCGAGTTGCTCGGCAATGATGCGGAGCGTATTGCCGAACTGGCTGCTGAACCCGGCGTCTTGGGTCCGGTCGACGCCGACCGTCCCGAGCTTATGGTGTGCGAGCACTGCCTGCTGACCGCCGAGGGCGTCTGCGCCACCGATGCGACGGGACAGGTCCGTTGCCGCGACTGCTTGCGTCGTCGGCAGGTACGCTATCTGGTCGAGCGTGGCGGTACACGTCTGCCAGTTGCCATTGACGCATGCGGCAGGACGAGGATTTTCCTGTCGTAGGTGCTGCGTCGCGTCAGTTTGTTATCATAAGAGAGTTTATGGACTTCCAGCACCGCCGTTTTCGGCGAGGGTGCTATAGCAAAAGGAGGATACCCAATGCTGTCTGTTGACGAGCAAATGCGTATCATCACCTCGGGCGCCGCGCAGATCGTTCCCGAGGCCGACCTTCGCAAGAAGCTTGAGAAGGGCGAGCCCCTCAACATCAAGCTCGGCGTCGACCCCACCAGCCCCGACCTGCACCTGGGCCACGCCGTGCCGCTGCGCAAGATGCGTCAGTTCCAGGACCTGGGCCACAACGTCACCCTCATCATCGGCAACGGTACCGCGCTGATTGGCGATCCCTCGGGCAAGAACTCCACCCGTCCGCAGCTTTCGCAGGAGCAGATCGAGGCCAATGCCGAGACCTATGTGAGCCAGGCCATGAAGATCCTGGATCCCGAGAAGACCACCATCGTGCACAACGGCGACTGGATCCTTTCGATGGACCTGGCCGGCCTGCTGCAGGTGTGCTCCAAGTTCACCGTCGCCCGCATCCTCGAGCGCGACGACTTTACCAAGCGCTACCAGTCCCAGACGCCGATCGCCCTGCATGAGTTCCTGTATCCCGTGATGCAGGCTTTCGACTCCGTGCAGATCAAGGCCGACGTGGAGATGGGCGGCACCGACCAGCTCTTCAACCTGCTCGCCGGCCGCGAGCTCATGGAGAAGATGGGCATGGAGCCGCAGATCGCGCTCACCATGCCGCTGCTTGAGGGCACCGATGGCGTGCGCAAGATGTCCAAGTCCTATGGCAACTACATCGGCCTGACCGACGCGCCCAAGGATATGTTCGGCAAGACCATGTCCATCCCCGATGAGATGATCGGCAAGTACTACCGCCTGGCGAGCTCGCTCACCCCGGCCGAGGTCGACAAGATCGACGCTGCCCTGGCCGATGGTTCTGCCGACCCCTACGAGCTCAAGCGCGCTCTGGGTCGCGACCTGTGCGACACCTACCACGGCGTCGGTGCCGGCGACGAGGCTCAGGCCGAGTTCGACCGCGTGTTCAAGGAGGGCCAGCTTGCCGACTTCCCCGAGAAGCACGTTGAGCTGACCGTCAACGACGAGGGCCAGATCTACCTCGCAGGCCTGCTTAAGGACCTGGGCCTTTCGGCGAGCGCCGGCCAGGCCCGTCGCGACATTGACGGTGGCGGCGTCAAGATCAACGGCAAGGCGGTGGCTCCCAAGAGCTATAACATCGATCCCAGCGCCCTCAAGCTGGGCGACACCCTCTCCGTAGGCAAGCGCAAGGGTTTCAAGTTGATTTAGTTCCGCCGTTCTAACGAACGGCGGACCGGCCGACGCTGCGCGGGCCGCATTTGGACAATCTGACGTTCAACTTCAAGGGCGCGACCAGAAGGTCAGCGCCCTTTCGTTTCACGTCACCTTGTCTCAAATGCGGCCCGCTCGCTGTCGTTGCCAAAACATCGCCGCTTCCGTTGTTGGCACTTGGGGACGTTCCTTTTGTGCCGGCACTTTGGGACACTCCTTGTCATTGGTGCAAAGCAACCTCTCCTCATTGCGCCAAGCGGCGTGTGCCGTTAAGCGGAGAGGCGTATTGTTGACCCATCGTTTGGGCATACAATGGCTATTGACTTGCTGCGGTGAAGGCCTGTCCGCTCCGCAGCTGCTTTCTACGGTTAAAGGAGTATGTATGTCCGTTGAGGTCATGAGGTCTGTGATCGAGGCCGCCGAGGGCCGCGTGCCCGTCGACAGGCTGTTTACCAATGCGCAGAT
Organism: uncultured Collinsella sp.; assembly: GCA_900547715.1. Taxonomy (GTDB): domain Bacteria; phylum Actinomycetota; class Coriobacteriia; order Coriobacteriales; family Coriobacteriaceae; genus Collinsella. The sequence goes on from URHU01000137.1 coordinate 3,665, forward strand.
CGTCGACGTGTATGGCCAGCGTGTGGCGCCCGGTAGCGTTGCCGTCAAGGACGGTGTGATCGTCGGCGTGCTCTACGATGGTCGCGACGATGCCGCTGGCACCTACGAGGCAACTGAGGTCATCGACTGCCAGGGTCGCTATCTCGCTCCCGGTTTTATTGACGGGCATCTGCATATCGAGTCTTCGAACATCCGTCCCGCCGAGTATGCTCGCATGGCCGCGACGCGCGGTACCACCACCGCCATTGCCGACAGCCACGAGATTGCCAATGTTGCCGGTCTCGACGGCTTGCGCTTTATGATTGAGGATGGCCGCCGCGCACCCATCTCCATCAAGTACATGATGCCTTCGTGCGTGCCCGCGCTGCCCGACGAGCAGGCCGGTGCCGTTATTTCGGCTGCCGATATGCAGGCGTTTTTTGCCGAGCATCCGGGCGATGTCTTTGGTCTGGGCGAGATGATGAACCTGCCGGGCGTCTTTATGGCCGATCCCGAGACCTGTGCTCGCATTGATGCTGCCAACCAGACGCCGTCCAGGCAGGTTGACGGCCATGCGCCGCTCGTTGCCGGCAAGGACCTCAATGCCTATGCCGCGGCGGGCATTATCGCCGACCATGAGTCGACGATTCCCGAGGAGGCACTCGACAAGCTATCTCGCGGCATGTATGCTGTCTCTTATACACATCTGACGCTGCCGACGATCTTACGCGTGTAGA
>URHU01000138.1:0-4368 GCA_900547715.1 uncultured Collinsella sp.
ATCTACACGCGTAAGATCGTCGGCAGCGTCAGATGTGTATAAGAGACAGCCGCCCCACTACTCCACCCACCATATATTGCAAAACACCCCCAAGCATATGTTCGAAAACACAATATGTTGTGTTTACAGCAACGGCGGGATGCCACCTGTGGCATCCCGCCGTTCAACCTCAACCTTCAAGTTGACCTTGAGGCGATTTTTGCGTCCCTTTATATACCGTTCACATCGCCCCCCAAACTCCCCCACCCAAGGCACGTGCGGCCCACTACCGCGACGCCAAGTGGCGAAAAATGGGACGGGCCCCAGATTGCCCATGCGCGCGCAAAAGCACGCCGCGGCAATCTGGGGCCCGTCCCCAAGTACCTATAAATATGCAGGCCAGCGATGTGTTAACGATGTGCCAGCGGGTGCGCCGCCAGATAGACCTCGGCCAGTTGTGTACGATCGATATGCGTGTAGACCTGCGTGGTCGATATATCGGCATGTCCCAAGATCTCCTGTAGCACACGGAGGTCTGCGCCGCCCGCAAGCATATGGGTGGCAAAGGAGTGACGCAGCGTATGGGGATGGAGTCCCACCAGTCCCACCTGGCGCCCGTAGCGCTCACAGATGGCATGGATGCCCTGGCGCGACAGACGGCGGCCGTTCTTATTTAAAAAGACCGCCGAGGTCTCGGTTCCGCGGGCATGGGCCGCCAAGCGAGAACGCCCCTCAGTTACATAAAGCGTCAGAGCTCGCGCCGCGCTTCCCACCAGCGGGGACATGCGTTCCTTCGAGCCCTTACCGCGAACGAGCACAAAGCCATCGTCGATATGGATATCGCCCACATCGAGTCCCAACAACTCGCTCACACGCAAACCGCATCCGTAGAGCACTTCCAAGATGGCATGGTCGCGCAAGCCCATCTCGCCCTCGGGGAAGTCTTGATCGAGCAGCGCCGAGACATCCTCCACCGATAGATACTCCGGCAAACGCTCAGCCTTTTTAGGCAGGCGCAACGCCGCCGTTGGATTTTGGGCCACAGCCCCATCGCGCACCAAAAAGGCATGCAGGCCCTTCACGGCCGCAAGCGCACGCTCCACCGAGGCATCCGAATAGCCCCCATCGCGACGGTCGGCGACAAAGCCCTCCACGACCTGACGGGTCACCTCTTCAAAAGACACAATACCCGCCCGCTCCAGATAGGCGCAGTACGTCGTCAGGTCACGACGATAGGCCGCAATCGTGTTGCGCGCCAAACCCCGCTCGACCGCGAGGTAATCGAGATACTCCCCCGCCGCCACGGCGAGCGACGAGGGGGTAGCTTCGGTATGTTCCTTATTCGCCGGCACCCTTAGTCCGTAGCGAGGTTCATGGGCGTCACCTGCAGACGGTCGACACCCTCGTGCTGGCCGATCGAAGCGCGCACGAACTCGCGGAACAGCGGCTGCGGGTTGGTCGGGCGGCTCTTGAACTCGGGATGAGCCTGGGTTGCCACATACCACGGATGCACGTCGCGCGGCAGCTCGACCATCTCGACCAGGCGCTCGTCGGGCGACAGACCCGAGATAACCAAGCCGGCGTCCTCGAGCTGGTCACGGAAGGCGTTGTTGAATTCAAAGCGATGACGGTGACGCTCGTAGACGAGCTCCTCGCCATATGCCTCGCGAGCAAGGGTATCGGCGGCGAGCTTGCACGGATAGGCGCCCAGGCGCATGGTGCCGCCCTTCTCGGTCACGTCCTCCTGCGAGCTCATCAGATCGATGACGCTAAACGGGCCGTCCGGATCGAACTCGGAGGAGCTGGCGCCGGCAAGGCCGACGACGTTGCGGGCGAACTCGCACACGGCCACCTGCATACCCAGGCAAATGCCCAGATACGGAATCTTGTGCTCACGGGCAAACTCGGCCGCGAGGATCTTGCCCTCCAGGGCGCGCTTGCCAAAGCCGCCGGGGACCAGGATGCCCGAGGCGTCGCCCAGAACCTCGGAGACATTCTGCTCGTCGAGGCTCTCGCCGTCGACCAGCTGGACGTCCACATGGCGATCGTAGAAGACGCCCGCATGGTGCAGGGCCTCGATAACCGACAGGTACGCATCGGGCAGCTGCGTGTACTTGCCCACGACGGCGATCTTCACCTTGTCGGCGTGATGGTTGGCGTGATTCTGTTTGCGCAGGAACTCGTTCCACTCGCTCATGTCGCGCTCACGCGGGTCCAGACCCAGGCGCTCGCAAATGCGCAGGTCAAAGTCCTGCTCGGCAAGCAGCTGCGGAACATCGTAAATGCTCGCGCAGTCCTCGTTGGTAAAGACACAATCGGTGTCGACGTCGCAGAAGCTTGCGATCTTTCCGCGGATAGCGTCATCGATATGGTGGTCGGAGCGCAGCACGATGATATCGGGCTGGATGCCAAAGCTGCGGAGCTCCTTGACGGAATGCTGCGTGGGCTTGGTCTTGACCTCGTGGGCGGCGGCGATATAGGGAACGAGCGACACGTGGATGTAGCAGACGTTCTCGGGGCCGGCCTCCTTGCGGTACTGACGGATGGCCTCGACAAACGGTTGGGACTCGATGTCGCCGATCGTGCCGCCCAGCTCGGTGATGACTACATCGGAGCCGGTCTGCTCCTCGATGCGGCGGAACTTGTCCTTAATGGCATTGGTGACGTGAGGAATCACCTGCACGGTACCGCCCAAAAAGTCGCCGCGACGCTCGCGGGCGATCAAGCTCTTATAGATGGCGCCGGTCGTAAAGTTGGAATCGCGGGTCAGGTTCTCATCAATAAAGCGCTCGTAATGACCCAGGTCCAGGTCGGACTCGTAACCATCCTCGGTAACGAAGACCTCACCATGCTGGAACGGGCTCATGGTACCGGGGTCGACGTTCAGATACGGGTCGGCCTTCTGCATCGTTACTTTGTAGCCACGCGACTTGAGCAGACGGCCCAGCGAGGCCGCGGTGATACCCTTGCCCAGGGACGAAACCACGCCACCGGTTACGAACACATGCTTGGTCATATTGAGTTACCTGCGCTTCCCGTAGAAGTTGTTTATCCACATCTTACGGGTCTTCATTGTAATACTCGCGCCGCGGACCGTTCGCAATTTTTCTCGCGTGCGATTGCATTTCTCAATCTTGAAACAAAACGCCGCCCGGTTTCCCAGGCGGCGTCGCTATGGCAAGGGTTACATGCTGCTATCGATCAGCAACCTCGTCCTCAAGCATTTCTTGAACGAGCATGCCGGTACGGACGCCCTCAAGATACCACTCGCCACGTTCGGTGAGGCAAATGCCATTTGCAAGCTGACCGCCGTCGTCGCTATAACGCGAGACGACATCAATCATGCCTTCGGAATCCAAGCGATCGATTGCGGCGCGGGCACGATACGGCGAAACCCCCACGCGCTCGGCAAGCGTTTTGCGCGAGAAACCATACGGCGCGCCATTGTCTTCGGTTTGCTGGTCGATCTCCATCAACACCAGCACCTCAACACGCTTCATATCGTTGACACTCGCACGACCCTTGCCCGCCATAGCAGCCTCCTCAAACCGAGCACGAGCATCTAACGCGCCGTGCGCGACCGACACACCTCACGATGGCAGGTAATATCCATCATGCGGCATCCCGCTAAGGATGAAACAGTTACGGTTATTGTATACCGCTCAAATTGTTTCTAGGCAGGTAAACGGCTATTTTTCGCCGAAATAGGCACTTTATTGATCAAAAAGCCGTACCGGGCGCCAACCCGATACGGCCAAAATGCAATGCAATTACCGCGGTGCTTCAAACTTAGCGGTGGAAGAAACCGCGGCGCTCAAACTTGGGCTCGCAGCACACGTTGATACCCAGTTTGCGCAGTACCGTCTCGTCCGTCGGCGAGATAATCACGCTAAAGAAGGCATCGCAACCGCGCAGCTGCTCCAGGCCCGAAAGGACGCGAGCGGCCGTCTCACTCGTGGCCGAGGTGATCGACAGCGCCATAAGCGTCTCGTCGGTGTGGAGGCGAGGGTTTTTGCTGCCCAGGAAATGCGTCTTGAGCTTGCTGATGGGCTCGATCGCCTCATCGCTAATGACCTCGAGCTCAAGGTCGACGCCCGAGACATGCTTGAGGGCGTTCATAATGAGCGAACTTGCGGCGCCCAGGCGCGTGGAGGTCTTACCGGTCACCACGGAGCCATCGGGCATGACCATGGCACCCACGGGACCACCCGTCAGCTGCTCCCTGGTGAGGGCCGCCGAGCGCGCCGGTGAGTAGTTCTTATCGATGCCGGCTTTCTTCATAATAATCTTGAGACGGTCGACTTGCTCATCGCCCACGCCGGTACGGCGCACATTTTCGACCTGTCTCTTATACACATCTGACGCTGCCGACGATCTTACGCGTGTAGA
>URHU01000139.1:0-4321 GCA_900547715.1 uncultured Collinsella sp.
TACGAGATTTCTGCCTGTCTCGTGGGCTCGGAGATGTGTATAAGAGACAGAACCTCGAGCACGGCAACATCCACCGCGGCCTCGGCAAACACCACAAGCGCAGCGGCCGTCAGCAAGTCAAACGGCGTGATGGAATAAGCGCGCTCCCCCGCCGCCACACGACGGGCATTCACTCGATGTCCCGCCTCAACAGCGGCAGAAACGCCACGGGCAAAGGCCTCGTCGTTCACAACGCGCCCGTCAACCTCCATGCGCTCGGGATAGCGCACAAGCTGCGGCGACGTATACAGCGCGGTCTCGAGCCCCTCGCCGCGAAGGATAGCAGCCGAAAAACGCGTGGTCGAAGTCTTGCCATTGGTACCGGCAACCTGGATGCAATCGAAATACTCATCCGGACGTCCCAGCTCATCGAGCATATCGATAACCGTCTCAAGCAGAGGCCCAGCATCCCCAGAAATCCGCCCCGTATCAGCAGCAAGCCCCACAGCCTCACCAAACGAAAGCAAATCAAACTCAAAAGGAACGGTATACAAGCCAGAACGCTTAGGCATTTTCAGAACCGCCATTCATAGAAAAATAAAACAGTATAGGTTGAGGATAGTCAGCGAAAACGCCTCTGATGAGCCAAGGTGCCGTGAAACAAGGGCGCATAGGGCTTATGCCCATGCGCCCGAAGTTGAACGGCAGATTGGCCATCAGAGGCGTTTGTAGCGTCGAGTCAGCCGCCGTTCGTTAGAACGGCGGAATAGGTGTCCGCAGTAGCGAGCAAAGCGTCGGGACGCGCCCCTCAGTAAGAACTACGAGAAGTCAGCAACCTGAGCAGTCAGCGCCGCCAGGATCTCCTTGAGCTCAGCTGCACGGTCCCTCTTCTTCTGGACCACCGCAGGCGCGGCCTTGGCCACAAAGCCCTCGTTGGCCAGCGTCTTCTCGCAGCCGGCGAGCTCCTTCTGGGCCGCGGCGATCTCCTTCTCCAGGCGAGCCCTCTCGGCCGAAAGATCAACCTTGCCCTCGAGCACCACAAAGACCTCGACGCCGCTGTCGACCACGGCAATGCTCGCGGCCGGCTTCTCAACGTCGGTACCCATGACCAGCGAAGCCGTGTTGGCCAGCGGTTCAATCGTCGAGCGTAGGCTCTCGAGCTTCTCAATGTCCTCGGCACCGGCGCGCGCGACCACGTCGAGCTCGGCCTTGGGGCTCAAGCGGTAACGCGAGCGCGTGGCGCGAGCGGCGGAAACGACGGCGCGGCACAGCTCAAACGCGCGCTCGGCGGGCTCATCGACATACTTCGCGTAGTCGGCGGGCTCCGGCCACTTGGCGATCATGAGCGCCTCGGCACGGTCAACGTTGCCCTCGGCGTCCAGATCGAGCACGCTCGCCGGCATGTTGTCCCAGATCTCCTCGGTGACAAACGGCATAAGCGGGTGCATCAGGCGAATGGAGGTGTCGAGCACAAAGATCAGGTTGCGCTGCGCCTGCAGACGGCCCTCGCCCTTCAGACGGGCCTTGGTGACCTCGACGTACCAGTCGCAGACCTCGTTCCAGAAGAACTGCTGCACGCCGCGGGCCATGTCGCCAAAGGTGTAGTTCTCAATACCCTCGGTGACCATCTTGACGGCCTTGGCCAGGCGGCTGAACATCCAGGCGTCGGCCGGCGTCTCCACGACGGGCTCGCCGGGCGTGTAGCCCTCCATGTTCATAAGCAGGAAGCGGCTGGCGTTCCAGATCTTGGTCACAAACGACTTAGCCTGGTCGGTACGCGGGCTGTCGATGAGCTTCTTGGTCTTCTTATCGATGTTCGCGTCAAACTTGACGTCCTGGTTGTTGGTGCACAGCGTCAGCAGGTTGTAACGCATGGCGTCGGCGCCATACATACCAATGAGATCCATGGGGTCAACGCCGTTGCCCTTGGACTTGGACATGCGGCTGCCGTCCTTGGCCAGGATTGTCGGGTAGATGACGACGTCCTTAAACGGCACCTCGTCCAGGAAGTACAGCGAGCTCATGACCATGCGGGCGACCCACAGCGCGATGATGTCGCGCGCGGTGACCAGCGCCGTCGTGGGGTGATGGCCCTCGAGCAGCTCCGGCTTTTGCGGCCAGCCCTGCGTGGCGAAGGTCCACAGCTGCGAGCTGAACCAGGTGTCCAGCACGTTCTCGTCCTGATGCACATGATGGCCGCCGCACTTGGGGCACACATCGGTGTCCTCGGTAAGAGCGTCCTCCCAGCCGCAGTCCTCGCAGTAGAACACGGGAATGCGGTGGCCCCACCACAGCTGGCGGCTGATACACCAGTCCTTGAGGTTCTCCATCCAGGTGGTGTAGGTCTGCGTCCAACGCGCGGGGTGGAAGGTGACCTTGCCAGAGTTGACGGCGTCGAGCGCCGGCCCCTTGAGCTTATCGACGGCGACGAACCACTGCTCGGACAGCCACGGCTCCAGCGCGGCGTCGCAACGGTAGCAGTGCATGACGGAGTGATCGAGGTCCTCGACGTGATCGAGCAGGTCGTGCTCCTCGAACCACTTGATGACGGCCTCGCGGCACTCGTCGCGGTTCATGCCGGTGAACTCGCCGTAGCCTTCGACGACCACCGCGTGCTCGTCGAAGATGTTGATCTGCGGCAGGTCGTGAGCCTGACCCATGGCGTAGTCGTTGGGGTCGTGGGCCGGAGTAACCTTAACGAAGCCGGAACCGAAGTTGGCGTCGACATGCCAATCCTCAAAGATGGGAATCTCACGGTCGACGATGGGAAGCTTGACGGTCTTGCCCACGAAGGCGGCCTTCTCGGGGTCCTTCGGGGAGACGGCGACGCCCGTGTCGCCGAGCATGGTCTCGGGGCGCGTGGTGGCGACGACGATGTAATCCTGGCCGTTGACCGGCTCGGTCAGCGGGTAGCGCAGGTGCCACAGGTGGCCCTTCTCGTCCTTGTACTCGGCCTCGTCGTCCGAGATAGCGGTGGTGCAGTTGGGACACCAGTTGACGATGCGCTTGCCGCGATAGATCAGGCCGTCGTGGTACCAGTCGCAGAACACCTTGCGCACGGCCTGGGCGTAGTCCTCGTCCATGGTGAAGCGCTCGTTATCGAAGTCGACGGAGCAGCCCATGCGCTTGATCTGCTCGACGATGATGCCGCCGTACTCGTGGGTCCAGTCCCAGCAGGCGTCGACAAACTTGTCGCGGCCAATCTCCAGGCGGCTGATGCCCTCGCTCTTGAGCTTCTTGTCGACCTTGGTCTGCGTAGCAATACCGGCGTGGTCGGTGCCGAGTACCCAGCGCGTGGACTTGCCGCGCATGCGGGCCATACGGATGATGGCGTCCTGGATGGAGTCATCGGTGGCGTGGCCCATGTGGAGCTTGCCGGTCACGTTGGGAGGCGGAATGGTGACGGTGCAGTCGCCCACGCCCTCACGGCGCTTGTAATAGCCGCCGTCGAGCCACTTCTGCAGGATCGCCGGCTCGTTGGTCGACGGATCGTAGTTCTTGGGCATCTCTTCCATATATCTCTCCCTTGCCCGTCGGGGAGGAATGTAGGCCCGATTTTCGCTCGGTCAGGTCCTGGGCTCGCTCGAAGACCACATTAAGTGGTCTTCGGCTCGTGCGGAATCTACGAAAATCAGGCCTACATTCCTCCCCTTAGGTATCGATTACTTCAGTCTGTAATGACTTCGCTGAGGCTTAAACAAACACACAGAATAGCACAGGTAGTTGGGGTTATTGCGCATATATAAAATAGCCTCCGACCGCGGGTGGTCGGAGGCTGTCGACAAAAACGTTTTGACAGGTTTTAGCCGTAGATGCGTTGGGGCTGTTCTTCGCCCTTTACGGAGGCTTCGGTCACGATGACCTTGGCGACGCCTTCCTCGCTGGGCAGGTCGAACATCGTTTGCTGCAGCACGTCCTCGCAGATGGAGCGCAGGCCGCGGGCGCCGGTCTTGCGGGCAAGCGCCATACGGGCGATCTCGTGCAGGGCGGCGTCCTCAAACTCAAGCTCAACGTCCTCGAGCTGGAACATCTTGCGGTACTGGCGCACCACGGCGTTCTTGGGCTCGGTCAGGATCGACACCAGGTCGTCCTCGTCGAGCGCCTGCGTCTGGGTCACGACGGGCGTACGGCCCACGAACTCGGGGATCATGCCAAAGGCGTTGAGGTCCTGCGGGAGCACCTGACGCAGCAGATCATTCTCGTCGACCGAGGTGGGGCCGGCGATCTCGGAGTTAAAACCTACGCCCTTGTTGCCCACGCGGTCGGCGATGATCTTGTCCAGGCCCACAAAGGCACCGCCGCAGATAAACAGGATGTTGGTCGTGTCGATCTGAAGCAGTTC
>URHU01000140.1:0-4229 GCA_900547715.1 uncultured Collinsella sp.
TACACGCGTAAGATCGTCGGCAGCGTCAGATGTGTATAAGAGACAGATCCAGGAGGCCGTCGACCACCTGCGCGACGTGGTCATCGTCGATACCGCCGGACGTCTTCAGATCGATGAGCAGATGATGCAGGAGGCCGTGGACATCAAGAAGGCCGTCAAGCCCGATCAGGTGCTGATGGTCGTCGATGCCATGACCGGTCAGGATATCGTCAACGTCGTCTCGACCTTCGCCGAGCGCACCGACTTTGACGGCGTGATCATCTCTAAGCTCGACGGCGACGCCCGTGGCGGCGGCGCGCTTTCCGTGCGCCAGGTGACCGGCAAGCCCATCAAGTTTGTGAGCATGGGCGAGAAGCCCGATTCGCTGGAGCCGTTCTACCCCGATCGTATGGCCAAGCGCATTCTGGGTATGGGCGACGTTGTCGGCATTATCGAGAAGGCCCAGGAGGCGGCCGACGCCGAGCAGCTCGAGGCCGCCGAGCGCATGCTGCGCGAGGGCTTTACCATGAACGACATGCTCGACCAGATGAAGGCCGTCAAGAAGATGGGCGGCATGAAGGGCATTCTGGGCATGCTCCCCGGTGGCCAGCGTGCGCTTAACCAGATGGGTGGTAACCTGGACGAAGGTATCTTCGATAAGAACGAGGCCATCATCATGTCGATGACCAAGGAGGAGCGCCTTCGCCCCTCCATCATCAACGGCCAGCGCCGTGCCCGTATCGCCAAGGGCGCCGGCGTGACCCCCACCGAGGTCAATAGCCTTATGAAGCAGTGGGGCGAGATGAATAAGATGATGGGCCGCATGCGCACGATGGCCAATCAGGCGCAGGCCGGCGGCAAGAAGGGCAAGAAGGGTAAGAAGGGCAAAAAGATGCGCATGCCCAATATTCCCGGTCTGGATGCCATGGGGCTGGGCGGCATGGGCGGCCTGGGAACGGGCGGCCCCAAGTCCGATATGGACCTGCTGCGCCAGATGGAAGCGCAGATGCGCAACAAGAAGTAACGACTAGTTGAGTCGTGTATGGCGAAGGCCGCCTGGATGGTATTCCAGGCAGCCTTCGCCGTTTGTTCGCTGGTTGTCGCACGCGTGGAAGCGCGTTCTCGACGAGGTGCTTGCCGCTAGTGGCATCCGCAGCCTTCGTGCCCGTCATGGTCGTGGTGACCGTGGCAGCCGCAGGACTCGCCATGCTCGTGGATGTGCTCGTGATCATGTCCATGGCAGTCGCAGGTGGCCTCGCCGTTCTGTGCGAGCGTGCCGGCAATGAGGGCCTCGACGCAGGCATCGCAGCTGCCCTGGGCGCCCGCATAGACCGTGATGCCGGCTTGGGCAAGCGCGTTGATAGCGCCGCCGCCGATACCGCCGCAAATGAGCGTGTCAACGCCACCGTTGGCAAGCAGGCCCGCCAAGGCGCCGTGGCCGGTGCCGCCGGTGCCTACGACCTGCTCGTTGAGCACCTTGCCATCCTGGATGTCGTAGATCTTGAACTGCTCGCTGCGGCCAAAGTGCATAAAGATGTTGCCGTTGTCGTACGTCGTTGCCACCCTCATGGTGCCGACCTCCTTTGCTGGCCATGCGGCCGTCGTCGTGGCGATGGGGGAGTACGCGATATTGCCGCCCTCGATGACAATCGCCCGTCCATTGACCAGCGCGTTTGCCACCTTGCGATGCGCGCGACTGCTGATTGCCGCCACCGTGGCGCGGGCAATGCCCATGTGCAGGGCGACGGCCTCCTGATTGAGGCCCTCCAGATCGCACAGGCGCAGTACTTCGAGCTCATCGACCGTCATATCGATAGCGTCTCCGCTGGCAAGGCCATCGGGGGTAAAGCCGCGATATTCGGGGATGATCCCGACGCGGCGCAGTTTTTCGCGTCTTCCAGCCATACACTTTCCATATCTGGCATATGTCAACAATAGAATAGCGAACGTGCGGATTTGCGCAAGGAATTTCTGGCATATGTCAGAAAATGAGGGCTTATGTTTGGGCTGTGGGGCCACGTGCGCCTGGGCTACAATGAATCTCGCTTGTAGGCGACTGACAGGAGGGTCAATGAGCAAAGCTGATCAACAGTTTGTAACCATGTGCCGCGATATCTTGGACCATGGCACCACCACCGAGGGCCAAAAGGTCCGCCCGGTGTGGGAGGACGGCACCCCTGCCTATACCATTAAAAACTTTGGTGTCACGGCGCGCTATGATCTGCGCGAGGAGTTCCCCGCGCTCACCCTGCGTCGTACGGCGCTTAAGTCTGCCATGGACGAGATTCTGTGGATCTATCAAAAGAAGTCCAATAACGTGCATGACCTCAACAGCCATATCTGGGATGAGTGGGCCGATGAGACCGGTTCCATCGGTAAAGCCTACGGCTATCAGATTGGTCAGAAGAGCCATTATGCCGAGGGCGACTTCGACCAGATGGACCGCGTACTGTACGACCTCAAGCACACGCCGTATAGTCGTCGCATTATGACCAATACGTACGTGTTTAGCGATCTGTCCGAGATGCACCTTTATCCGTGCGCCTATAGCGTGACCTATAACGTGACGCAGCGTCCTCAGGACGACAAGCCGACGCTCAACATGATTCTCAACCAGCGCAGCCAGGACATTTTGGCCGCGAACAACTGGAACGTGTGCCAGTACGCCATTTTGCTGATGATGGTCGCGCAGTCGGTCGTTATGATTCCCGGTGAGCTGCTGCACGTGATCGCCGACGCCCATATCTATGATCGTCATGTCGATATCGTCCGCGAGCTTATCGAGCGTCCGCAGTTTGCGGCACCCAAGGTAACGCTCAACCCCGATGTGCATGACTTCTATGCGTTTACGACCGATGACCTGATCGTCGAGGGCTATGAGCACGGCCCTCAGGTCAAGAACATCCCCATTGCGGTGTAGGTGACGCGCATGACGTGTAAGCTATCTGCTATCGTCGCCGTGTGTGACGACTGGGGCATTGGGTGCGAGGGCGACATGGTGGTGTCCAATCGCGCCGACATGCGCCATTTTGTGGCGTGCACCAAAGGTTGCCCGGTTATTATGGGGCGCAAGACCCTGCTGAGTTTTCCCGGCGGGCGTCCGCTCAAGAACCGTCGCAATATCGTGCTCACCCGCGACGAGAGCTTTGCTCCCGAGGGCGTCGACGTGGTGCATAGCATCGACGAGGCGCTCGCCGCGGTTGCCGATGAGCCCGTTGCCTGGGTGATCGGTGGTGGCGATGTCTATCGGCAGTTTTTGCCGTACTGCGTGGAGGCCGAGGTCACTCATAACCACTGCGTGCATGTCGTGGACACGTACTTTCCCGACTTGGACGCCGATCCCGCGTGGGAGATTGCGCAGCGTAGCGGGGTCGCGACGATTGCCGCCGGTGAGGGTGACGAGGGCGTCGATTATGAGTTCGTGACGTATCATCGCGTTGAGGCGTAAATCGTCTGGCGTGAACGGTATCATCGTGTTGATTGAATGCATGGGGCGGCGCTTAGCGTCGCCTCGTTTGGTATAGATGTGCTGTAAAGAAGGGTGCGGGCTGGCTGCTATGACTGATGCCGTTGAGGTTCTGCGAATTGATTCGCTCGAGGACGAGCGGCTTGATGCCTATGTGCGACTGACCGAGCGTGAGCTTCGCTGCGTGCTGGAGCCGCAGAAGGGCATTTTTATCGCTGAGAGTGCCAAGGTCATCGAGCGTGCGGTTCGCGCCGGATATGAGCCGGTGAGCTTTCTTTTGGGCGAGCGCTGGCTTGACCAGATGATGCCGCTGTTTGACCAGCTTGTCGTGCGCGAGGGAGCGGGTCCGGTTCCCGTGTTCGTGGCCTCAATGGAGCTCATGGAGCAGTTGACTGGCTTTAACGTGACGCGCGGCGCTCTGGCGGCGTTCCGTCGCCCGTGTCAGATTCCGGTCGATGAGTTCTTGGGCGGCGTCGTCGAGGCGGCGGGGGATCGTTCGGTGCGCGTGTGCGTGCTTGAGGGTATTGTTGATCACACCAATGTTGGCGCGATTTTCCGCTCGGCTGCCGCATTGAACGTTGACGGTATTTTGGTCAGCCCGACGTGCTGCGACCCGCTGTACCGTCGCTCGGCCCGCGTGAGCATGGGCACCGTGTTTCAGGTGCCGTGGGCGCAGATCGGCACCTGTCCTGCCGACTGGCCGGAAAACGGCAGTGCCCAGCTCCACGCGCTGGGCTTCAAAACCGCTGCCATGGCACCTGTCTCTTATACACATCTGACGCTG
>URHU01000141.1:0-4179 GCA_900547715.1 uncultured Collinsella sp.
GAGATTTCTGCCTGTCTCGTGGGCTCGGAGATGTGTATAAGAGACAGCTTCTCGGACAGGCCGAGCGACAGCCAATGCGCACGCATCTGCTCGCAGGTGTAGTGGTTGAGCAGGTCGTCTGCCGGCGGGGGAGGCGTCTGCGAGGACGAGCTGGCCTTTTTGCCCATGTAGAGCAGGTGGTAGCAGGCGCTGACGGTGCTCTGCGTGAGGTCCCAGCCCAGGGCCTCCCACATGGCGGTCTGCGCGATGCAGTAGAAGTAGATGTTGTCCTGGCCGATGAACTGGTAGATCTGTGCATCGTCAGAGCACCACCAGTCGCGCCAGTCGAGCGAGCTGTGCTGGTAGGCGGGTGCGGGTACCTGCGTGGAATCGGCGGCGGGCTCGCCCATGAGGGCGGCGTCCTGGGCGGCGACACCCTCAGTTACGCCGGCGGCGCGGGCATCGCGGGCGAGCACGGTGCGGGTGTAGCTGATGGGCGCCCACAGGCTCTCGGGCCAGCACCAGCAAGTGACGTCGGAGACGCCATCGACCTCGGGCACCGGAACGCCCCAGTCGATGTTGCCGGTGATGCGGAAGGGCACGAGTGCCTTGCCGCTGCGGAAGCGCACGCCACCGTTGGCGAGCACTGCGTGGGCATCGTCGCGCTCCTTCCAGCTGGGGAAGGTGACGGTAAAGCTGCTCTTGTTGCCCTCGGGCTCCAGCACGGTGTGCTCGGGAAGCTGATCCTCGACGGCATCGAAGGCCTCGCGGAACTTGTTTTGGATATAGAGCTGAGCCGGCAGCAGCCACTCCTCCATGGTCTTGGAGACCACGGAGCGAACCTGCGGGTTCTGGGCGAGCTTGGCGGTATAGGTCTTCATAAAGTCGAGGTAGGCCGGCAGGTCAAAGTAGAGGTTGTCGACCGGGCGCAGCTCGGGCACCTCGCCGGTGAGCTGGCTCTTGGGCGCGATGAGCTCCTCGGGCTCAAACTGGTGACCCAGGTCGCACTCGTCGGCATAAGCCTTCTCGGACTTGCAGCCCTGGATGGGGCAGCGGCCGATCACCTGGCGGCCGTTGAGGAACGTGCCAGCCTTGGCGTCGTAGAACTGCAGCGTGGAGCGCTTGGAGATGGTGCCCTGCTCATGCAGGCGCTCGATAATCTCGGCGGTCACTTCGTTGTGAATCTGCGCAGCCGGCTCAAGGCCCGAGCCGCCGTAGATGTCGCAGCTGATGTTGTAGTTGTTGAGGGTCGCGGCCTGGCGGGAGTGATTGGACTCGACATACTCGCCGATGGACTTGTCGTAGCCTTCGTTCTCCTTGAGCTTGCGGTAGCTCTCCATGATGGGCGAGCCGTAGCAGTCGGTGCCCGAGGTGAAGATGACGTTCTCGCGGCCCAGACGGTCGCGCAGGAAGCGGGCGAAGAAGTCGGCAGGGACAAAGACGCCGCCAACGTGGCCAAAGTGAAGGCCCTTGTTGCCATAGGGCTCGCCGGCGGTAACGATGGCGCGGCGAGGCCAGCTGGGACGGTCGTTCATGGAGTATTTGGATGCCATGGGACTCCTTCGCATATGGTGAGAGCGCGGCCGGGCACAAGGCCTGGCGACGCGGTGGTCAATTCGTGCATATCGTTCGACATTATCGCACATGCGGACGGGTACGTGGCAGGGGCGCTATCCTAAGATGCTATGAATGAGATTTCCAACATACATGCGTTTGAAGACGAGGATTTTCTGCACGCCTGCTTTGTGTGGGGGATGGCCGTGCTTGGCGCATTTGCCGTGTGTCTGGTGCCGGTGTTTATGCTGCTGGGCGGGCCTGCGGACTTGGATGCGGCTGACGCGGGCGGCTGGATGGCCGTCTTGGGATGGATAGTCGGCTTGGCTGCGATCTCAATGGCGTCGTTCGCCGTGCACGAGCTGGTGCACGGTGTGTTTTTTAAGCTGCTGGCGCCTGCGGGCGCGCAGGTGACCTTTGGGGCGAATCGCGAGACGGCGATGATCTATGCCTGCGCCGAGGGCGTTGTGTATTCGCGCCGGCGGTACATGGTGGTTTGCCTGGCGCCGACGGTTGTTGTGACGACAACGCTTGCCCTGGGGTTTGCGTTTTCGGGCTATCCGCTGCTGTGCTATCTGGCTGCCGGCTTGCATTTGTCGGGCTGTGTAGGCGACTGGTATTACGTGCGGACCATTTTGCGCGACCCCCGCATTGTCGCCTGCGAGGATACGTCCTTTGGCGTGCGCTTTTTTGGGTGAGGAGATGTCGATGAAGTCGTTGTTGCTGCATGCGTGCTGTGCACCATGCTCGCTTGAGCCGGTTCGCCTGCTGCGCGAGGAGGGGTTTGAGCCCACAATCTGCTGGACCAACCCCAATATTCAACCGCGCGATGAATGGCAGCGCCGCTTGGACGAGCTGCGCCGGTGGTGTGTCGATGGCGACATCGAGCTCATCGAGGCAGGGGAGGACCGCGATCACTGGGAGACCGGCGTGGCACCGCTGGGTGCCGATCGGCCTCGTCGCTGTCGCGCGTGCTATGCCCTGCGCTTGGCCGAGGCGTGCCGCGTGGCCCAGGAGCGCGGGTTTGAGTTTGTGGGCACGACGCTCGCCGTCTCGCCGTATCAGCTGTTCGATACCTGCAATGACGTGCTCAAGCGCCTGGCGGCGGCACGTGGGCTCACTCCGGTGATTCGCGATTTTCGCCCGTATTACCCCGAAGCGACACGCCGTTCGCGCGAGCTTGGCATGTATCGGCAGAACTACTGCGGCTGCCGCTTCTCGGCTGTCGAGGCGGCCATGGACCGCGCCCGCATCCGCGACGAGCGCAAAGCCGCCAAAAAGTAGTTCATTTGGGACGTCAGCCTGCTAGGATGTAGAGCGGACTTTAGCTATATAAGGAGTATCCGACGTGTCTATGCGTACCGATGATTTTGACTACAACCTTCCCGAGGAACTGATTGCACAGGCTCCTGCCGAGCCGCGCGACTCCTGCCGCCTGTTGGTGGTGGATCGCAAGGGCTCCCGGGCGGGAACGCCGTTGGAGCACGGCGGTACCGTTGAGCACCGCATCTTCCGCGACATCATCGACTATATCGAGCCGGGCGACGTGCTCGTCATCAACAAGACGCGCGTGATGCCGGCCCGCCTGATCGGTCGCAAGGCCGGCTCGGGCGGCGTGGTCGAGACGCTGCTGCTCAAGCGCCGCGAGGATGTGGATCCGCTGGGTCACGTTTGGGAGTGCCTGGTCAAGCCGGGTAAGCGCCTGAAGCCCGGTGCTCAGATTGAGTATCGTGCGGGCGGCGCCCATGCGCCCGAGGGCGCGCCCGTGGTGCTGACGGCCGAGGTCGTCGACTTTGTTAACGATAGCCGCGGTGGCCGTCTGGTGCGCTTTGAGCCGGCCGGTTGCAATGCCGCCGGCGACCCGCGCACGCTCGACGAGGCCATCCACGCTGCCGGCCACGTGCCGCTGCCGCCCTACATTACCGATTACGAGGGCGATCCCGAGAAGTACCAGACCGTCTACGCCATGAAGGAGGAGCACTCGGCTGCCGCTCCTACGGCGGGTCTGCACTTTACTCCCGAGCTCATGGCCGCTATCGAGGCCAAGGGTGCGAAGTTTGCCGCCGTCGAGCTCGAGGTGGGTATCGATACCTTCCGTCTGGTGGAGGAGGACGACCCTACACAGCACGTGATGCACACCGAGCGCTACCACGTGTCGCAGGAGGTTGTCGACGCTGTGCATAAGGCGAAGGCCGAGGGCCATCGTGTGATCGCCGTCGGCACTACCGCAGTGCGCTCGCTCGAGAGCGCGTTTGACGCGGACGCGCCGGTGTCCGATCCGGCTGTGACGGCGCGCTATTTTGAGGGCCGCGAGGACGGGGCCGACACGCTCGGCCGCGGTGACATCGTGGTGCGCGAGAATGCGACGACGCAGCTCTACCTCATGCCCGGCTCGACCTATCACGTGGTCGACGCGCTGATCACGAACTTCCACGTGCCGCGCTCCACGCTCATGATGCTCGTGAGCGCACTTGCCACCCGCGACCAGATCATGGATGCCTACGCTGCTGCTATCGAAGAACGTTACCGCTTCTTCAGCTTCGGCGACGCGATGCTCATTCAGTAGGTTACGGCGTTTTACAAACGCCGTAACCGGCCGACGCTGCGCGGGCCGCATTTGGACAATCTGACGTTCAACTTCAAGGG
>URHU01000142.1:0-4114 GCA_900547715.1 uncultured Collinsella sp.
CGTGGGCTCGGAGATGTGTATAAGAGACAGATATTATACCTTCCTATAATATAGCTAGCTATAACGTAATTCGACAAGCGGCGCACGAAAAGGGGCGACACACCGCCGCACGTGGACCGTTCCGGAAAATGTATCCCGTTCTGGAGCCAAAAACTGGGCCGTAGTTTCCGCCAAACACGCCATCCGGAAAGCGCATCCCATTCTGAACGCCAATTCTGGGACGCAGTTTCCGCTCCAAACAAAAGGCCCCGACTCACGATGGAGCCGGGGCCAAAGGCGCAGCGTATGTAGTTGATGTTGAGCACGAACAGCCCATCAGCAATGCCGTCTGCGCTCTACCCTACCCGCGGTGACGAGCGCGGCTGTACGGGGTATCCACCATGGGCAGATCGGGACGCAGCTTGCCGTCAAACGCGCGATAGGCGTTCTGCACGGCAGGCGCCGTGGGGATCGTTGCGATCTCGCCGATGCCCTTGCCGCCGTATGCCACGGGCAGCAGCTCGTCCTTCTCCACGTAGATGGCGTGGATATCCGGAATCTCGGGCGCACGGAACAACCCGAGCGTGCCGTACCTTGCCTGGGGCACGCAGTCCTTGAGCGGCCAGTCCTCGGTAAGCGCATAGCCCATACCCATGAGCACGCCGCCTTCGATCTGACCCTGGATGGAGATGGGGTTGACTACCTTGCCGGAATCGTGCGCAGCATAGACCTCGCTCACGCGGCCGTCATCGTCCAAAATGACCACATGCGTGGCAAAGCCGTAGCAGATGTGGCTCTTGGGGTTGGGAACATCCGCACCCAGCTTGTCGGTCGGCTCCAAGTACACGTAGCCAAACTCGCATCCCTCGAGTGCCTTGATGGCGGCCGCGGGATCCTGAGGATGCATACCCTGGCCGGCGACGAGCTCCTGCGTGCGAAGCTGATAGGCGCGGCCGTCGTCATACTCGATCTTGACGCCGTCGCCATGCGCACTCAC
The DNA here is from genome assembly GCA_900547715.1 of uncultured Collinsella sp. Taxonomy (GTDB): domain Bacteria; phylum Actinomycetota; class Coriobacteriia; order Coriobacteriales; family Coriobacteriaceae; genus Collinsella. Next base: position 977 of record URHU01000142.1, read on the forward strand.
GGGAGCGGCGGGCGCAGACTTGCCGGCCTCGATGTCAAGCATGGCATCGCGCAGCAGGAAGGCGGCACCGCGCACGGCCTCGCCGGTCACGACAGTCTGACGCGAACCAGACGTGGTGCCGGAGTCGGGAGCGTTCTCGGTGGAGCACTCGCCGTTGGCAATGCAGCTCAGCGGCAGACCGCAGGCCTCGGCAACGTCCTGCAAAAAGACCGTGTTGCAGCCCTGGCCGATGTCGGACGTAGCGGCATAGACCACGGCGCGGCCATCCTCGACGCGAATCTTGCAGCGACCGGCATCGGGCAGGCCCACGCCCACACCAGCGTTCTTCATGGCGCAAGCGATACCGGCGTGTCCGGGATGCGCGTAGTAGGCATCCTTGACCTCGAGCAGTGTCTCTTTAAGCGCCGTGGAGCAGTCGGCAATCTGGCCGTTGGGCAGAACCTCACCCGGCTCGATGGCGTTACGGTAGCGAATCTCCCACGGATCCAGGCCGACCTTCTCGGCCAGCAGGTCGATTAGGCTCTCGAGCGCAAACTCGGACTGGCAAACGCCAAAGCCTCGGTACGCACCGGCGGGCGGGTTGTTGGTGTAGTAGCCAAAACCGCGAATGTCGGTGTTCTGGTACTTGTAGGGGCCGACGGCATGCGTGCAGGCGCGCTCGAGCACCGGGCCGCACAGCGACGCGTAGGCGCCGGTATCAAAATTGATCTCGCAATCCAGACCGGTAAAGTTGCCCTCGGCGTCGCAACCCAGTGTAAAGGTACCGTCCATGGCGTGGCGCTTGGGATGGAATGCAAGCGACTCGGCGCGCGTGAGCTTGCACTTCACAGGACGCTGGAACTTATATGCGGCGAGCGCGGCCAGGTGCTGGATCGAAACGTCCTCCTTACCGCCAAAACCGCCGCCCACGAGCATGGTCTCGACGACCACGCGCTCGGGCTCGTTGTCCCAGCCAAACATGTGGGCACACTCTTTGCGCGTGTCGTAGGCACCCTGGTCGGTCGACTGCACCTTGACGCCGTTCTTGTACGGGAAGGCAACGGCACACTCGGGCTCCAAGAAGGCATGCTCGGTAAAGGGCGTGGTAAAGCGCTGCGTCACGGTGAACGCGCTTTCGGCCAGCGCCTTGGCGGCGTCGCCGCGCGTCACATGACGGCTCTGGCACACGTTGTCCTTGAGCTCCACTGTGTTGCCAAAGGCAAAGAAGCTGTCATGCAGGCGCGGGGCGTCGGCAGCCCTGGCCTCGACAATGTTGCGCACGGGCTCCAGCGGCTCGTAGTCAATCTTTACGAGCTTCTTGGCCTTCTCGAGCGTCGCCTCGTCCTCGGCGACCACCAGCACGATGGCATCGCCCACGCAGCGGGTGATATCGCCCTGAGCGATCATGACGTCCCAGTCCTGGATAAGGTGGCCGACCTGGTTGACCGGCACGTCCTCGGCGCGCAGGATGCCCACCACGCCGGGCAGGGCCTCGGCCTTGGAGGTGTCGATGGAGAGCACGCGGGCGCGCGGATACTTGGAGCGCACGGCGCTGGCATAGGTCAGGCCCGGCTGATCGAGCTCGTCGATGTCGTCGGGATACTTGCCCTCGCCGAGCACCTTCTTGCGCACGTCGATACGGAAGGCGCGCTTGCCCACGCCGTAGTCATCGCCGCGCTCCAGGTCCTCGTCGATCTGCTTTTCGCCGCGGAGCACCGCAGCGGCCAGCGAGATGCCCTCGATAATCTTTTTGTAGCCGGTGCAGCGACAGACGTTACCGCGAATGGCGTACTTGATCTGCTCCTCGGTGGGCTCGGGGTCCTCGGCGATGAGCGCCGCACCCGCCATGACCATGCCGGGAATGCAAAAACCGCACTGCACGGCGCCCACGGCGCCAAAGGCGTACACAAAGGCCTCGCGCACGTCCTCGGGCAGGCCCTCGACGGTCACGATGTTGCGGCCGGCGGCAAGAGCGGTGGTCAGCACGCACGCCTTGACGGCCGCACCGTCCACATGGATGGTGCAGGTGCCGCAGGCGCCCTCGGAGCAGCCGTCCTTGGCGGAGTGAATGTGCAGGTCGTCGCGCAGATAGCGCAGCAGTGGTTTATTCTCCGTCGTCGTGTGCTCGACACCGTTAACGGTAAAAGTGAATTCCTGTGCCATGGTGATTCCCTTCTACACGCCGGCGGCGATGCCGGTGCGGTCGTGGATGGCGCCATGCGGGCAGACGACGGCGCACATGCCGCACGACAGGCAGTCCGCGCCGTCGATATGGGCGCAGTTGTCCTCGATGCGGATAGCGCCGGCAGGGCACTTTTTGGCGCACATGCCGCAACCGATGCAGCTGGTGTCGCAGATCTTGCGCGCAATGGCGCCCTTATCGGTGTTGTTGCAGCGCACCAGGATGTTCTGGTAGCCGGGAACGAAGGCAATCACGCGCTGCGGGCACGACATGCCGCACAGGCCACAGCCCGTGCACTTGGAGCGGTCCACGCGGGCGACGCCGTCGACCAGTGCGATGGCACCGTGGGGGCAGGCCGTAACGCAGGCGCCACAGCCAATGCAGCCTTCGCTGCAGCGGGCGTCGCCACCTGCGGAGGCGCAACCGCTTCCGCAGGCAACGTAGGCCACATTATGTTGAATGGATTTGGCCATAAGAGACTCGCCTATTTCTTAAGAAGGTACGAATAGTTGTCGCGCACAGCCCTGATGGTCAGGCGGACGGCCTCGGGAAGACCGGTGTTGACGGCATCGACCGAGACGGTGCGGACCGTGCCGGCGACGCGGACCTTAAAGTGGTCCTCGTCCACGGCCAGGAAGCCCTCATTCTCGGAGTTCTCCATGTCCTGATCGCTCCAGAACAGGGTGAGTTTGTCCTTGTAGGGACGGCCCTCCTGGTAGGGGCAGAACACGGCGCAGTTGCCGCACTCGTTGCACATGCCGTCGACGTGGACGACCTGATGCTTGGCCAAGCCCGGCACCTTAATGGCAACGTTGGCGCGGTTGGGGCACACGTCGCAGCAGACCTCGCACACCGAGCCGCAGCCCAGGCAGCGAGTCTTGGTGCAGTTGCGCTTGTCGCGGCACAGCGACCCCTTGCGCTCGTAGCAGGTGTCCTCGCGGCCAGCCTGCTCGTTGCAATCGGCGTACTTGTTAAAG
>URHU01000143.1:0-4041 GCA_900547715.1 uncultured Collinsella sp.
CCCCCGAGGGCATCATCGGCTGGGTCGATGTCCCCTCCATCGAGCTGACTAACATGGTCATGCGCGACGTCGACATCATCCTCGCCACCGGTGGCCCGGGCATGGTCAAGGCCGCTTACTCCTCGGGCAAGCCCGCCCTGGGCGTTGGCGCCGGTAACACCCCGGTCGTCATCGACGACACCGCCGACGTGCTGCTCGCCGTCAACTCCATCATCCACTCCAAGACCTTCGACAACGGCATGATCTGCGCTTCCGAGCAGTCCGTGACCGTCATCGACAGCATCTATGACCAGGTTAAGGCCGAGTTCCAGAAGCGCGGCTGCTACTTCGTCAAGCAGGGTGCCGAGATGGAGGCCCTGCGTGCCGCCATGTTCAAGAACGGCGCTCTCGACCACCGCATCCCCGGCATGGCTGCCGCCAAGATCGCCGAGCTCGCCGGCATCGAGGTTCCCGCCAAGACCAAGATCCTGATCGCCGAGGTCACCTCCACCGACCCCGCCAAGGAGGAGTTCTCCCACGAGAAGCTCTCCCCGGTCCTGGCCATGTACCACGCCAAGGACTTCCAGGAGGCCGTCGACAAGGCCGAGCACCTCGTGCTCGCCGGTGGCCCGGGCCACACCGCCTCTCTGTACGTGCACCCCGCCCAGGCCGAGAAGATCAGCCTGTTCGAGCACGTCATGAAGGCCTGCCGTATCGTCATCAACACCCCGTCCTCGCACGGCGGCATCGGTGACCTGTACAACTGTGGCATGAAGCCGTCTCTGACCCTGGGCTGCGGCTCCTGGGGCGGCAACTCCGTCTCCGAGAACGTTGGGGTGAAGCACTTGATCAACGTTAAGACTGTGGCCGAGCGCCGTGAGAACATGCTGTGGTTCCGCGCTCCCGAGAAGGTCTACTTCAAGAAGGGTTCCACGCCCGTCGCCCTCGACGAGCTGGGCAACGTCATGGGCAAGAAGCGCGCCTTCATCGTCACCGACCAGTTCCTCTTCAAGAATGGCAACACCCGCGCCATCGAGGTCAAGCTCGACGAGATGGGCATCGCCCACGACTGCTTCTACGACGTCGAGCCCGATCCGTCGCTGCAGTGCGCACGTCGCGGCGCCAAGCAGATGGCCCTCTTTGAGCCGGACGTCATCATCGCCGTCGGCGGTGGCTCCGCTATGGACGCCGGCAAGATCATGTGGATGATGTACGAGCACCCCGAGTGCAAGTTTGAGGACATGGCCATGGACTTCATGGACATCCGCAAGCGTATCTTCACCTTCCCCGAGATGGGCAAGAAGGCCTACTTCGTCGCCGTCCCGACCTCTTCGGGTACCGGCTCCGAGTGCACGCCGTTCGCCATCATCACCGACAAGGAGACCGGCATCAAGTGGCCGCTCGCCGACTACGCGCTGCTCCCCAACATGGCTATCGTCGACGCCGACAACTGCATGACCGCACCGCGCGGCCTGACCGCTGCCTCCGGCATCGACGTCATGACCCACGCCATCGAGTCCTACGTCTCCATCATGGCTTCCGACTACACCAAGGGCCTCTCCGAGCGCGCTGCCAAGCTCGTCTTTGAGAACCTGCCCTCCAGCTTCACGAATGGCGCCAAGGACCCGCACGCCCGCGAGGAGATGCACAACGCCTCCTGCATGGCCGGTATGGCCTTCGCCAATGCCTTCCTGGGCCTCAACCACTCCATGGCCCACAAGCTCGGCGCCTTCCATCACCTGCCCCACGGCCTCGCCAACGCCGTCATCCTGACCCGCGTCATGCGCTACAACGCCGCCGAGGCTCCCGTCAAGATGGGTACCTTCTCCCAGTATCCTTACCCCAACGCGCTGCACAACTACGCCGAGATGGCCAAGTACTGCGGCATCGAGGGCAAGGACGACAAGGAGGTCTTCGAGAACTTCATCACGAAGCTCGAGGAGCTCAAGGACTTCATCGGCGTCAAGAAGACCATCGCCGACTACGGTGTCGACGAGCAGTACTTCCTCGACACCCTCGACGAGATGACCGAGCAGGCATTCAACGACCAGTGCACCGGCGCTAACCCGCGCTACCCGCTCATGAGCGAGATCAAGGAGCTCTACCTGGACGCCTACTACGGCCGCGAGCCCCAGGATTACGCCGTCTGCTAGTTTTAGCACGGTTTTTAACGGCGGGGGTGCACGGGTGTTTCACACACCCCCGCCGTCGCTTCTATCGCATCGTTGAAAGGATGCAACCATGCTGCTACCCGATTCCAAGACCGAGCTCGTCCGCCGTGGCAACAAGGTCGTTTACGACCTGGGCGACAAGATCGTCAAGGTCTTTAACGAGACCAAGCCTGTCTCCGACGTGTTCAACGAGGCTTTGAATCTTGCCCGCATCAATGAGTGCGGCATCCGCAGCCCCAAGGCTCTCGAGGTTTCCCAGCTCGAGAACGCCAACGGCTGGGCGCTCGTGACCGAGAAGGTTCCGGGCACCACCCTTGCCGAGAAGATGACTGCCGAGCCCCAGCGCTTTGGTGAGTACCTCGAGATGTTCGTCGACCTCCAGATCGAGATCCACGGCTACACCTCCCCGCTGCTCAACCGTCAGCGCGACAAGTTCGCCCGCATGATCGACAGCCTTGATCAGCTCAATGCCACCACGCGCTACAACCTTCAGGAGCGTCTGGACGGCATGACCAAGGAGTTCAAGGTTTGCCACGGCGACTTCAACCCCTCCAACGTCATCGTCGGCGACGACGGTCAGCTCTATGTGTGCGACTGGGCACACGCCACCCAGGGCTCCCCTGCTGCCGACGTTGCCACCACCTACCTGCTCTTTGCCCTCAACAGCAAGGACCAGGCCGAGGCCTACCTGGAGCTCTACTGCGACCGTGCCGACATGCCCATGCAGGTCGTGCGTCAGTGGACGAGCATCGTCGCCGCTTCCGAGCTCGCTCGTAAGCGCAACGTGAACGATGAGTTCCTGAAGAACTGGATCGATGTCGTCGATTATCAGTAATATCTGAGCGATTTATTTCGCATCGGAGGCACAATGGAAAACCCCGCAGCTCGCATGGGCTGTGGGGTTTTCCTTTTAGATATCGGGGATGCTACAAGCTAATAGGACGGCCCCGCATCTCCCCGATTGGAGAAATGCGGGGCCGTCCCACATATCGAACTACAAGCGAAATCGTCGATTAACGGCGGGCTGCCTTAACAAGCTCGGCAACCTTGGCAACGACCTCGTCGATCGCCACGTCCTCGCGCTCGCCCGTAGCACGGTCCTTGAGCTCCACAGTACCATTCTTGAGGCCACGCTTACCCAGAACGACCTGATACGGGAAACCCATAAGGTCGTTATCGGCAAACTTAAAGCCGGGACGCTCGTCGCGGTCGTCGACGACGACCTCGATGCCCTCGGCACACAGGCCATCAACGATCTGCTCGCAGACGGTAGCGCACTCCTCCTTCTTGGGATCGAGCGGAATCACCGCGACCTCGTACGGGGCAACGGAGACCGGCCAGACGATGCCGTGCTCGTCGTTGTGCTGCTCCACGACGGCAGCAAGCGAGCGGGACACGCCCACGCCGTAGCAACCCATGATGAGCGGCTTCTCTTTGCCGTCCTCGTCCATAAAGGTGGCACCCATGGCCTCGGAATACTTGGTGCCCAGCTGGAAGACCTGGGAGACCTCGATGCCGCGAGCAGCAGAGAGCGGCTTGCCGCAGTGCGGGCAGGGATCGCCGGCAACGACGGTGACCAGGTCGGCCCACTCGTCGACGGTAAAGTCGCGTTCGGGACAGGCCCCGGTAAAGTGATAATCGACCTCGTTGGCACCGCAGGCCCACTGCTTGGACTCGCGCAGGCTCTCGTCGCACACCAGACGGATGCCCTCGGGCAGGTTGACCGGTCCGATAAAGCCCTTGTGCAGGCCGTTCGCCTGAAGCTCCTCGTCGGTCATCATGCGATAGCCCTTGCCAAAGACATGCTCGGCCTTGCAGTCATTGAGCTCGTGGTCGCCCGGGACCTGTCTCTTATACACATCTCCGAGCCCACGAGACAGGCAGAAATCTC
>URHU01000144.1:0-3966 GCA_900547715.1 uncultured Collinsella sp.
ATCTACACGCGTAAGATCGTCGGCAGCGTCAGATGTGTATAAGAGACAGAGTTAGATGCGGCGATGAGCGTCAAGATGCCTGATACCTGGACGCCTGTTTTCGACCTGTCTGACCCTCAAAAGGTTGAGGGTATCAATAGGGCTGCTGAGGCGCAGACTGATACTGTGATCGAGGCGGTGCGGGAGCGGCGCACGGGCAATATGATGCGCCATCGCGTGCCCCTGTTTGCATCGTGCGCGTATCATGCGTTTGGGCTGCCGCGTATGCAGCAGACGAGCAAGTTTGCCGTCGATGCTAGCCGCTGCGTCGGGTGTAGCCTCTGCGCTAAGCGCTGCCCCATGGCGGCGATTGAGATGCGCGACGGCCTTCCCGTCTGGACAAAGCCGGAGTGCGCAGCCTGCCTTCGTTGCCTGCACTGTTGTCCCAAATTTGCCATCTCGCACGGTAAGCGCACGGCATCCCACGGTCAGTACAGGCATCCTAAGCCAGGTGTGAGGATGTAGCGGCTGCTGGCCGCGCTACTTCCAAACTGCGAGCGCGGCGGTGCCCAGTACGATGAGGGCGAGACCGATGGCGCTGCGCCGTGAGAGTTTTTCGTTGAATGCCAAGCGCGCAAATAGTACCGATACGACAATCGATAGTTTGTCGATCTGCACCACGACGCTCACCTGGCCTGTGGCGATGGCGTAGTAGCATAGCAGCCACGATGCGCCAGTCGCAATGCCCGATGCCGCGAGAAATACGAGTTCGTAGCGGTCTACGTGCACGGCTTGGCCCATCTTGCCTTTAGCTGCCACGATTGCCCATGCCATAACCAGTACCACACAGGTACGGATTGCCGTGGCCAGGTTGGATTCGACGCCTTCGATGCCAGCCTTGGCAAGGATGGACGTGAGCGCCGCGAACACGGCGGCGCCGAGGGCGTAAGCGAGCCAGGTCCGGTCTTGCTGCTGCTCGGGTCCGGCAGACTGCTTCTTCTCGATCATTAAAAACGTGCCGAGGGTGATGACAGCGGTTCCCACGAGCTTAACCGCAAGGTTGCTCGTCTCGCCAAAAAGCACGATGGCAATCAGTGCAGCGAGTACGGTGCTCATCTTGTCGACCGGTACGACCTTATTGACGTCTCCGATGCCCAGCGCCTTAAAGTAACAGATCCACGAAGCGCCGGTAGCGAGTCCCGAGAGGACGAGAAAGAGCCAAGATCTGGGTTCGATGCTGCCGATGGTTCCAATGGATCCAGAAATGCCCGCCATTGCCCAGGCGAAAACGAGCACCACGCAGGTGCGAATGGCCGTCGCGACATCGGAGTCGGTCTGCTTGATGCCGCATTTGGCCAGGACAGATGTGACGCCGGCAAAGAAAGCCGACACAAATGCTGCTGCGACCCACGACACGGGTGAAATGCCTCCCCAAAAAAGACCACGCCAGATCTATGGCGCATGTCCAATGATACCGCGCTTGCCTATAGGTTGCGTGCCCGGTAGACCTTGGTGCTGACGGTGCAGCTGATTGCGCATAGCACGAGGGCCAGTACGGCAATTCCTGCGCACAGACCGCCAAGGACGGCAGGATCGGGATTCGCTCCGGCAATCGACATGAGCCAGTTGCTAATGGGGTTGGAAGAGCTCAGCATTGCCATGGTACCGCAGCCCATCAGGGCAAACAGGCCGACGGAAAAGCGCAGCGCCTCCATGTGTCCAAATCGAAAGAACAGCGGCTGTGCCAAAAACACCATCATGAGGGAGATGAGCATCGATGCGGCGGAGGCTATTGTGATCTCAAAGACGGTCTGTCCCGTCGAGGGAATGCCCGTGTGATCGAAGAACGGAAGGGCGAGAATGCCCGTGGGATCGAAGAACGGAAGGGCGATGATGTTCAAAAGCACGGCGGCGCATGCCATGACGGCCGAGAAAGCAATAATGCACAGGTAGCGTGCGCAGATGATGTCTTTGCGCGAGAACGGCAGCATTGCCCGATAGCGCTCCCAGCCGTTTTGGTTATCGTAACCAGCCAGTGAGTTCATGATTATGATGGGCGACATGGCGCTGACCGCGCAGGCGCCGGCGCTCATACCGGAATCGCCGTCCGATGCGTTGGCAAGGGTTAGCACGACGAAGATGAACAGGCCGACGCCCGCAATGCTCGGGATGAGCGTGCGAGCGATGGCGAGCTCGGACATAAAGGCGCGTTTCATTTCGAAGCCCCTTTCAACGTGAGGCGAAGATAGTCGTCAATGGTTGCCCGATCGCAGGGAATCTCGGGAAAGGCCTCGAGCGTTTCGCGACGGTTGGGCACGAGCACGTCCACGCTATAGGCGTGGCGGGCGGCATGGGCACCTTCGACGCAAGCCATAAGCTCGGCGGCCAGCGCTTGGGTGCAGTGGGCGATGCCGGCGCGGTCGGTAATGTCCTCGCGCGGCAGGTCAAACACAATCGAGCCGTTATCGATGCAGATGACGCGGTCGGCGGCGCGATCGAGGTCGGACGTAATGTGGCTCGAGAGCAGCACGCTGTGCTGACCGTCGGCGACAAAAGCAAGCAGCTCATCGAGCAGTTCCTCGCGCGCCATGGGATCGAGGCCCGCGGTGGCTTCGTCCAAAAGGAGTAGCTTGGCATTATGGCTGAGTGCACAGGCAAGCTGCAGTTTCATGCCCATGCCGCGGGAGAGGTCCTTGACCTTTGTCTTGGAATCGAGGCCAAATCGGTCGATGAATCCGGCGAACGTTTTGCGGTCCCACGTGGGGTACGCCGGGCCTACGAGTGCCTCGATCTGGCCCACCTTGAGCGTTGAAGGGAAGGGGCATGTGTCCAGGACGAGACCGACGCGGGAGCGCAGGCAGCGCTGTGTCTCATCGGGCGCGTCGGCGCCACAGCGCTGCCCAAACAGGCGCACCTCGCCGGCATCGAGCTTGATAAGCCCGAGCGCGGCTCGAATCGTCGTTGTTTTGCCGGCACCGTTGGCACCAACAAAGCCGACGATCTGGCCGGGTTCCACGGCGAGCGTGACATCACGCAGCGAAAAACGGTCGCTCACGCGGCGTGAGATGCCTTTGAGTTCTAGCAAGTTTTGCATGGTATAGCCTTTCTTGCAGATGGCTACTGCATGGTTTCGGGGGCTACCAGGTCGAGCATCTCGTGCAGTTTGTCGCGCGTGACGCCCAGGGTTTCGGCTTGGCTCGCCGCTTTCGCAAGCAACTCTTCGATATGGCAGAGCTGACTTTCGCGCAAGAGTTCTTGGTTGCCCTCGGCGACAAAACAGCCTTTGCCCTGCACGGTGCAGATAAACCCAAGCTGCTCCAGGTCGGCGTAGGCGCGCTTGGTGGTGATGACGCTCACGCCAAGATCGCTCGCGAGTGCACGGATGCTGGGGAGTTTGGCTCCCGCAGCGAGCGTGCCCGATAAGATCTGAGCTTTGACTTGTGAGGTTATCTGCTCGTAGATGGGCTTGTCGCTCGAATTGGATAGGATGATGTCCACAGCGGCTCCTTAGCTGTTGGGCTACACGTGTATATAACCGGTAAGCACAGTATATACACACTATGCACAGTTGTGCAAGAGACAAATACCGATTGGCCCGGCTACCCAGGCCCCAACTGATGAATTTGTCCTGATAGGCGCCCTAGAGCGGGATTTCGCGGCTACAATAGTGCGGTTACAACGACGTAATGCACTCAATGCAAGAAAGGATCCGCATGGCAAGCCTGTCGGATGAAATCTCGTCGCGCCGCACATTCGCGATCATCAGCCACCCGGACGCCGGTAAGACCACGCTTACCGAGAAGCTGCTGCTCTATACCGGCAGCATCCAGACTGCCGGCTCGGTCAAGGGCAAGAGCTCGGCCAAGCATGCCGTCTCGGACTGGATGGACATCGAGAAGGAGCGCGGTATTTCCGTTACCTCGTCTGTTCTGCAGTTCAACTATCAGGGCAAGTGCATCAACATTCTGGATACCCCCGGCCACCAGG
>URHU01000145.1:0-3926 GCA_900547715.1 uncultured Collinsella sp.
GACGATGACTCCATAAAGCCGTATTTTATAGCCGCAGGGGAAAATCTGACCTATACAAATCTGCGGCGGCATATTCTGGACAGTCTGGAGGATAAACCCTTTCCGCCGCTTTCAAAAGAATTGCAAAGGCATATCTATTTCGAGTTTGGCAGCATAGAAGATCATTTCAAATACCGTCAAGCAGTGATGGAAGCCTACCCCTGCGGCCATTATCCCGTGTTTGAGGGATACGATCACATGCAATATCAGATTCGCGATCCAAAGGGGTTCGCCGAAATGCTGGCACACATCGCCGAGCGTGACTGTATGCCGGAACTGCCATTTATCAGAAAGTGAGTGATACCCATGAAATACAAAATCGAGAAAAACACCGTACAGGAGACGCTGATCATTCCGTTGTATGCGCGGAAGGTCTGCTCAGAGCTGTATCCTAATCTCTATCGGGATGAAACGGCTGTCAGTTTAATCAATGAAATTGATTACGATTTTTCTGAGGCGGAGAAAAAATTCCACAGCCTGATGCAGCGCTTCGGCTCGCTGGAGGTTGCCGTGCGGCAGAACGATCTGGCTTTTGAAGTAAAGGACTATTTGAAAATCCACCCCAACGCCGCAGTGGTCAATCTCGGTTGCGGGCTGGACAACACCGGCAGAAGTTGCGACAACGGCAGCTGCAAGATCTACAATCTTGACTTACCGGATGTCATCGCCGTGCGCAATAAGCTCATGCCCGCCGGAGATCGTGAGGAAAACATCCCATGCGATTTGAATAATACCGAATGGTTTTCAAAAATCGACGCCTCTGGCGGTGCGGTGTTCTTTGCCTCCGGCGTGTTTTACTACTTTTTAACCGAGCAGGTCAAAACTCTTGTGCAGCGAATGGCAGACGCTTTCCCCTGCGGTGTGCTGGTCTTTGATGCTGCCAATCGGACGGCGGTAAAGATGATCGCAAAAACATGGCTTAAGACTGCAAAAATCAAGGATGTGGGGGCATATTTTGCGGTTTCGGATGCCGCCAAGGAAATCGGCGCGTGGGACAGCCGTCTGCAGGTCACAAGTCGCGGCTATATGCTGGGCTACAACGATTTGAAAGACCCTTCTGTCAGCGGCTTTTTCCGGTTTCTCGCAAGGGTCGGTGACAACGGGATGAAAATGCAAATCGTGAAAATAAGATTTTGAGAGACAAAAATGCAAAAGACGAGCGCTTCTTGCCGCCCAATTGGCAAGAAGCGCTCGTCTTTTCTTACCGTGTTGTATGGCGGAGAGAGCGCAAGTTACGCGAGCGTCCTTCTTGCCAGCTCGGCCGCGCCGAGGATTCCTTGGTCGCCGCCGCAGCCCGGGGCGCAGATGTAGCTCTCCATGTCCTTAAGCTCGGCGGTCTGGATGTAGCCACCCAGATATTCGAGGGTCTTCTTGCGGACGATGCCGTAGAGCTGCTCCTGGTGCATCACGCCGCCGCCGAGGACGATGCGGCGAGGCGAGTACATGAGCACGAGGTTCGCGCACATCTGCCCCAGATAATCCCCCTCGAGCGCCCACACCTCATCGTTGTCCGCGAGCTCGGCCGCGGGCTTTCCCCAGCGCGCGGCAATGGCGGGGCCGGAGGCGAGGCCCTCGAGACAGCTCGCGTGGCTCGGGCAGACGCAGCGTCCCTCCTCGGTGGGACGGGTCCTTACCAGCATGTGGCCGGCCTCGGGGTGCAGCATGCCGTGAAGGAGCCTGCCCGCGCACATGACGCCCGCGCCCACGCCGGTGCCGATGGTCACGTAGACGGCGTCCTCGAGCCCCTTGCAGCAGCCGAAGACCACTTCGCCGAGGCAGGCAACGTTCACGTCCGTGTCGTAGGCCACCGGAATCCCGAGGGCGTCGGCGAACGCGGCGCGAAGACCATGGCCTCGCCACGCGAGCTTGGGTGTCTGGAGGATGGAGCCGTAGCGCTCGTCGTTGGGGTCGACGCAGGTCGGGCCGAAGGCGCCGATGCCCAACGCGTCCACATCGCGGGCGGTGAACCACTCGATCATCTGCGGGACGGTCTCGGCGGGCGTAAGCGTCGGGGTCTCCATACGGTCGAGGACCTCGCCGTCGCCGGACACCACGGCACAGACCATCTTGGTCCCGCCGGCCTCGAGGGCGCCGAGCCTCATTTGCTTTTCGCTCATGTGATCCTCCTTACAAAGGGACGCCCGCAGTCATGGTCAACTGCGGGCGCTCATAACGTTGGCTTGTTTCGAGGCGACCCTACCTGGGCACGCGGTCCTGCCTTGCGGCAAACGGGGCGAGCACGGCGTGCGGCTCGCTTTGGTACCAGTAGGCGACGGTGGAGATGTCGTCCTCGCGCTCGTAGAGCTTGATGTCGTCGTTGCCGAGGTCCTGGAACGTCACGCGCAGGTCCTCCTTGAACGAGATCGGGTCGGGAAGGTGCCACCTGTAGAGGCCGTGCCTGGGCAGCGCGTCGTCGTTGGTCGCGAGCATCGGGTTCGGGTTCGGCTTGCCCGCGCTGAAGCGGTCGCGCGTGGCGTCGCGCGTCGAGCGGTACGGGTAGCCGGCGAACAGCGTGTTGAAGCACTGCGCCTCGGACAGCGCGTGGGGCGGCCTGTCGAGGAAGGCCCAGGCACCGCCGAAGTAGTCCTCGGCTCCCGTCGAGGTGACCGTGGGGAACTCCTCGTCGCCGTCGAGGAAGAACTTCATCTCGCCCTCGCCCCACCAATAGCGCTCCAGGGCGCACAGGGCCATGTAGGTGCCGACGTAGTAGCCCTTGCCGCGCACGCCGTCGAGCACGGTGTAGTCGACGCCCCTGTGGGTGCTGCGCTCGCGGTTAAAGCGGGCGTGGAAGTACATGGCGTCGTCCGGCACGTCGGTGAGCGCGTAGTTGAACGTGTAGAAGATGTACTTAATGAACCCGGGGTGCTCGCTCGTAAGCGTGACCTTGGCGTGCTTCCTGAAGGGCATCTCGAAGTAGCAGTTCATGCCGCCCGTCGGGTTCACGCAGATGGGCATCGAGTTGACGATGGCGCGCTCACCGAAGCCGTTGCAGAAGAAGTCGCCGACAGGGCACTCGACCGAGGGGGTCTCCTCGTCGTCCCAGTAGAAGCGCAGCACGAGGTCGCGCATGACGAAGCTGCCGGCGGCGGTCTTGTCGGGGACGGTCATCCAGATGTGGCGGATGATGCCGGGGCCCTCGATGTCCGCGAGCGTGATGGTCTCGCCGGACTCAAGGGGCACGCAGCACGAGCCCTTGCGGCCGACGCCGAGGTGGCTGGCCGACATGGCGGCGCGGCCCTTCTCGCCCGTGATGTTCTCGGGGGTGATGGCGCGGCTTTCCTCACCGCCGTGCATCCACACGTCTTTAAGGAACTCTCTCATCGTCGACCTCCTCTATTCGTCGTCTTCACACTCGGCGGAACTGGCACCGTTCACGTAGACGATCTGCTGGCGCGCCTCGTCGACGAGGGCGTCGAAGTCGAGTTTCTCGTCGGGGCGCGCGAGCGCGACCGTCATGGCGAGCGGGAGGTTGACACCCGCGATCACGTGGATCCGGTCGGAGGCGAAGCGGGAGAAGCGCTGGTTCACGCTGCCGCCGAGCGCGTCGGTAAGGACGACGACCTCGTCAGTGCCCGAAAGCGCCGCCTCGACCGCCGCGTCGAGCCCCTCGCCGTTGTCGTTCACGTAGGCGCACACGGCGTTGACGGCGTCGCTCTTACCCGTAAGGAACTCGAGGGTGTCCTTGAAGCCCTGGGCGAGAAGGGAATGGCTCGCCACAACTATCTTTCTCATTGATTCACCAATCTCTTGGGTCGAAGCTAGGCGAGGATGCCGGCGGCGGAGGCGACCATCGCGAGGACGATCACCACGAGGATGAGGGCCGTCATGCTCGCGTTCCTGTCTCTTATACACATCTGACGCTGCCGACGATCTTACGCGTGTAGATC
>URHU01000146.1:0-3858 GCA_900547715.1 uncultured Collinsella sp.
CGAGATTTCTGCCTGTCTCGTGGGCTCGGAGATGTGTATAAGAGACAGGTCGTAGCTCGATAGCAGTGTGAGCTTGGGTACGCCCGCGTCGTCGACCGTATAGATGCCCGCGACCTCGCCGGCCTTAAGCGCACGGTTCGCATCGGCTGCGTCGTCGCACTCGTGGATCTCGAGCAGCTGGTCGTCGCCTGCCTTGGCTAGCGACGTCGCCACGTCCTTAAAGGTCGAGGCGTCCCAGGCCTCGTCCGCCACGACGGCAACCGGCACCGGGTCGACCGTGCCGTCGGAGCTCAGGTTCGCAAACATAAACATGAACATCGTGGAAAGCGCGACGGGAAAGACCGCGCCCCAAACCCACGTGCTCGGCCGGCGCAGCAGCGTCTTGACCGTAATGATAATGGTGTTGAACATGGCCGCCCCCTAGTCGCGCAGCTCGCGGCCGGTGATCTCGAGGAACACGTCGTTGAGGGTCGGCGGCTCGCTCCACACGCGGCCGAGCGCAACGTCGGCGGCGCGCAATGTGTCGAGGATGTCGACCAGGTTGTGCGGACTCGTCTCGCAGGTGCAGACGAGCTCGCCGCCGGACAGCTCGACACTGAGCACGTGCTCGAGGGCGCGCAGGCGCTCGACTGTGGCGGCCTCGACGGCGCCGACCTCGACAGTCACGCGCTCGCCCATCTGAATCATGCGCTTGAGCTCGTCATTGGTGCCCTGCGCCAGCACACGTCCGCCGTCCATGATCATGATGCGGCTGCAAATCTGCTCGACTTCCTCCATGTAATGGCTGGTATACACCACCGTGGCGCCCTCGTCGCGCAGGCGGCAGATGCCCTCCAGAATGGCGTTGCGACTCTGCGGGTCGACTGCCACCGTGGGCTCGTCAAAGAAGATGAGCTCGGGCTTGTGCGCAATGCCGCAGGCAATGTTGAGGCGACGCGCCAGGCCGCCCGAGAGCTTGCCGGGGCGAAACTTGGTAAAGTCGCCCAGCCCGACAAAGTCGATCGCCTCGTCTACCAGCGCACGGCGGCGCTTACGGTCGTTAACGTAGAGGCTGCAGAAATAGTCGATGTTCTCGCGCACCGTAAGCTCGTCAAACACCGCCACCTGCTGCGGCACCACGCCGATGCGGCGCTTGAGGTCGTAGCGGGCGGGCGTCATGGGCTCGCCAAAGAGCTCGATGGTGCCTTTGTCGTAGGCAAGCAGCTGCAGAATGCAGTTGATGGACGTGGTCTTGCCCGAGCCGTTGGGGCCCAGCAGGCCAAAGATCTCGCCGGGGGCGATGCTCAGGTTAAAGTGGTCGAGCGCGATAAGATCGTCGTAGCGCTTGACGAGGTTTTCGACGTGGACGATGTCTGTCATGAGGCGGCCCTTCTGTTGCTTGCGGCCCGGTACGATTGCATCATCGCAGGAGCGGCCGGCGCGCACCAGTGAGCTTTGTCACGAGTGCGGGGGCTCGGTCGCGTGGCCCGCCGACGCCCCCGCTTTGCCGCGTGGGAGGAATGTCACGGTTGCTCCGGGTAGTGCCTCCCCCGTGCGCGGCATCGCGTACAATACCCGTATGAACAGGCTATTCGACAAATCGATCGTGCTGGCGTGCTGCATCGCAGCCGCCACGGGCCTTGCTGTGGGCGCTCGTCTGGTTGCGGCGTTTTGCCTTGGCGTTATTGCCACCTCACTGGCCGAGGTCGCACAGGGAAACCGCGCCCGCCGTGTGAGCGAGGCCGCGAGCTACGCCTGCATCATCGCGGCCGTCTTCGTGCCGCCGTTTGTGCCGTTTGCGCCTCTCGCCTTCTATGACATCGCGCGGCGCGTGCGCCGTGAGCACGCCTGGGTCGCGCTGGGCATTGGCTCCGCTTTTGCCCTTGCGCTCGTCGCGGACCTTCGCACCGACGCGCTCACCTCCCGAACGCTTCTGCTGACCGCTATCCTTTCGGTTGCCGCCACCTTGTTGTCACTGCGCACAGCCCAGCTGGAGCGTGAGCAAAAGCGCATGCGCCGTACCCGCGACGAGCTGCAGGAACGAGCCCTCGCGCTCGAAGCGCGCAACCGCGATCTTGCCGACCGCCAGGACTACGAAGTCGAGCTCGCGACACTCGCCGAACGCGCCCGCATCGCGCGCGAGATCCACGATAACGTCGGCCACCAGCTCACGCGCGCCTCGCTGCAGGCCGAAGCCCTTCGCGTGGTCCACGCCGACGAGCCTGGCGTCGCCGCCGATTTCGCCGACGTCAAACGCACGGTTGACGAGGCGCTCCAGCTCGTACGCGTCAGCGTCCACGCGCTCAACGACAACGCCGTCGACCTTTCCGTGCAGCTCGAACGCATTGTTGAAGGCGCGCGCTCGGACGGCGGCCCGCAGGTTGAGCTTGAAGTTTTGGCCGAGCATGCGCCCGCAAATGTCGCCAACTGCTTTGCGGCGGTGCTGCGCGAGGCGCTTTCCAACGCCATGCGCCACGCTTGCGCCCAGACCGTCACCGTACGGTGCATGGAGCATCCGTCGTTTTACCAGCTCATCGTTACCGACGATGGCGCGGACGGGGTCCAAGCAAGCGGCCGCGGCGCCACGGAGGGCATGGGGCTCGCCTCCATGCGCGAGCGCATCGAGGCGCTTGGCGGCACCTTCACCGCCGGCCCGCGTGCCGGCTCCCCCGGCTGGCGCGTGTTTGCCACCGTTCCCAAGCAGCAAGGAGATGACGCCCGATGAGGCTCATTGTTGTCGACGACGACCGCTTGGTGGTCGATTCGCTCAAGATTATCCTGGGCGCCCAGCCGCAGATCGAGGTAGTGGGCACCGGCGCCAACGGCAACGACGCGGTTTCGCTCTATGCCGAACACGCGCCCGATATCGCACTGCTCGACATTCAGATGCCGGGGCGCGACGGACTTTCGGCGGCACGCGAGATCCTTGAGCGCGACCCTGCGGCGCGCGTGGTGTTTCTGACGACATTCTCGGATGACGAATACATTGTGTCGGCGCTCAAACTGGGCGCGCGCGGCTACTTGATTAAAACCGACGTCGCTGCCATCCCTCTCGCGTTGACGCAGGTCATGGATGGCAAACGCGTGCTCGAGGGCAAGGCGATCGAGGACGTCGATTTTGACGGAACGGACGTTGAGGCGGGCACGCCCCGCCGGCCTGCGGCCTTTGTCAGCCTAACCGACCGCGAGTTCGAAGTCGCCGAGCTCATCGCCCGCGGCCTCGATAACAAGGAGATTGCCGCCACCGCCTATATGGGCGAAGGCACCGTACGCAACCACATCAGCTCAATCCTTGCCAAAATGGGCCTGCGCAACCGCACCCAAATCGCCATCGCCTACCTGCGGGGGTAATCGCCCGAAGACCGACCGCCCCGGCATAGCAAAATGGCTGCTACCGATTTAACGACATTTCAAAACTATGCCGGTTTACGGGGCTAAACTCAGGACCCTCATCCATACCCGTGTTTTCTGCAAAATGACGGCCCGTCTACCTGCGGTTTTATTTTCACGAATATCGGCATGGTTGGGGACTCGTGACTCTGCCCCGTAAACCGGCATAGTTTTGTTCGGGCGGCCCCGCACGAGTGCCTCCGCCAGCCTCGCGGGACCAAAATGATCCGTTTTCTTCCGTTCCCAAGGGATCAACCGGAACCGCTCGCCACGAAATCGGCCCATCTACTACGTTTAACTCGATACCCCTGACCATGCCTTCGTTTTGAGCAAAACCACAGGCGTTCTACCTGCGGTTTTGTTTTCGCGTTTTTTTGGCATGGTTGGGGGTAAGGGGCTAAACGTAGTAGATGGGCCGATTTCGTGGCGGTCCCCCCCCGACCTGTCTCTTATACACATCTCCGAGCCCACGAGACAGGCAGAAATCTC
>URHU01000147.1:0-3831 GCA_900547715.1 uncultured Collinsella sp.
GTAAGATCGTCGGCAGCGTCAGATGTGTATAAGAGACAGGCTATGATAGTATCTCTTTTGCCGAAAGGCGACGGGCGATTGGCTCAGGGGTAGAGCATATCCTTCACACGGATGGGGTCACAAGTTCGAATCTTGTATCGCCCACCATCAAAAGCACAGGCCAGAGGTGTTAAGCCTCTGGCCTTTTTCTTTTTGACACCAAGGCTGACACCAAATCTGCCACCAACAATAAATCGTAGTCGTATAAAGCGTCATTTCTCTACCGCACCCTTTTGCTGACGCCATTGCATGTTTTGCATATAACGCATGCGTATTTTCATTGAATTCCCCATGTGATCAGCGCGCAATTGTGGAGACAGGGACCACTGGCTCATAGCTTATACCAGCACATTCTCGCCTCGTTACAACCTTTCAACACATTCCGTCCATTTTTTGGTCAGCATTTGTTCAGCTTCCGGTACTTACCCGCATGATGCCCCAGTAGATAATCGGCCATGCCCGCATTCCGAACGGCCTATGGACGATACCAGGGGGTGCAAATGGACGAAATCGTCTGCGCAAACACCGCGTTCCGCTACTGGCGCTGCCCGCCGCAGGTGCGCGATCTCTACCCGCGCCTGCCCAACTCCGAAGACGGCTGGCGAGCTCTATCCCAAGCCCCTTTCGTAAACGACGTTCTCAAGACCCCGATTATTACCACAACAGCGCCCGGTGGCGTTAACTACCATTCGGGATTACGGACAACAATCCACTGTGATGACGCTTCTGGGGTGGATAGCACGCTGGAAACCGTGATGAGCTTTAGGGTTACCAATCCACTTGCGACGCTATTTACCATGGCGCGCTTTGTGTCTCCGACCGATCTTGTCCTTGCCATGTACGAATTCTGCGGATGGTTCTCAGTCTTTGAGCCCACCGCCGCAGCAGAAGCGGAACTAGACAAAGCCAAAGACGCTGCCGAGAGTGCAACCACCGAATCCCTCTTTGACCTCGATGAAAGCCAAGAAGAACCACAATGGAAACGCGTTTACGCGCGCATAAAAGTCAAAGAACAGGTAAATGCGAAGGGGCCAAACGGACAAAAGAAAACGAATGAGGTCACAAAGCTAAAGGGCACTTCGCTCTGGATGAGGAAGCCGCTCATCGAATTACACGAGCTTCATGAGTACGCCAATAAGATGAAAAAACGAAAGTGGGGTACAAAGTTTTACAAAGCCGCGCAGCTGGTGACGGGTGTAGCCGCTTCTCCGCTCGAAGTTGCAGGAATTTTATTGCTGTCGCTTCCTCGTTCTCGCGGCGGTGCCGGCTTTAGAAGCGTTTACGTCAACGACCTTACACCGCTTACCGCATCGGCGCAGAGCATTGCAGGGCAAAAAGTCTGCTACGGGGATATCGTGATCGTGAATCCAAGCATAATGAAGGCAGGCATCGTGGAGATTCAGGGAGAGGTCATCCACGGATCAGGCGCCGTGCTCGACCACGACGCCAAACGCATGACGGCGCTGCAAAGTATGGGGTATGACGTCTTCCTGGTTACGCACGACATGCTTAACGATGCCGAGCAGCTTGATGCGATCGTTCGAAGTCTTTGCTCGCGTTTGGAATTGCGCTATAGGTGCAAAAATAGGGCGCAAAAGACCACAGAAATGGAGTTAAGAGCCAACGTACTTTGCAATTGGCTGGAAATCGGTCGTTAGACGGGTTCCCTGCTCACTTCCTGGCGTCCTCGGCCGGCTTCGCGCGATGCCGCCGCCACGAAACCGGCCCATCTACTACGTTTAGCCCCGGCCCCTCGACCATACCCTGTATTTCGCAAAAACCGCAAGCCGTCTACCTGCGGTTTTGTTTTTACGATCGGCGGCGTGGTCGGTGGGTGCCGCCCAAACGTAGTAGATGGGCCGCATCCGTGGCGGGAGGCCCCCGGGGGCGGGGTTGGGCATCGCGGTTCCCCCCGGTCCCGAGCCAAGACTCCTATCCTCGCCGCCGCCCGCGAAAGTTTTTCCGAAATTGTCCTTGCATCGTCGTCCGAGTTCCCGTATAGTACTTCTTCGCACGGGGGCGTAGCTCAGCTGGGAGAGCGCTTGACTGGCAGTCAAGAGGTCAGGGGTTCGATCCCCCTCGTCTCCACCCGAGCATTGAATGAGGCTCCAACGCAAGTTGGGGCCTTTTTTCATATAGGCACACAAGGTCAAAGGCGGCACCATGATCCTCCTGGTCGACAAGATCGAAAAAAGCTTCGGCGCGCGCGTCCTCTTTAGCGGCGCGTCCTTCCAGATCAACCCCGGCGAGCGCTTCGCGCTCGTGGGACCCAACGGCGCCGGCAAAACCACCATGCTCAAAATCATCATGGGCATCGACAGCCCCGACGCCGGCCAGGTCCAGTACGCCAAGGACTGCCAGGTGGGCTACCTAGAGCAGGAAACAAACCTGGAGCACAAGGACACCACCATCCTCGCCGAGGTCATGGCCGCCGCCAAGGAAATCCGCCGCATGGGCGAGCGCGCCAACGAGCTGCAGGCCCAGATCACCGAGCTCTCCGAGCAGGGCAAGGACGTCGATGCACTCCTTAACGAGTATGGCCAGGTCCAGGATCGCTTTGAGCACCTGGGCGGCTACGAGCTCGAGAGCAACGCCCGCAAAATCCTGTCCGGCCTGGGTTTCAAAGTCACCGACTTTGAGCGCCCGTGCTCCGAGTTCTCGGGCGGCTGGCAAATGCGTATCGCGCTCGCCAAGCTCTTCCTGCGCCACCCCGACCTGCTGCTTCTGGACGAGCCCACCAACCACCTGGACCTCGAAAGCGTCCAGTGGCTGCGCGGCTTTATCGCCAACTACGACGGCGCCGTGCTCATCGTCAGCCACGACCGCGCCTTCATGGACGCCTGCGTCGACCACGTCGCCGCGCTTGAGAACCGCCGCGTGACCACCTACACCGGCAACTACAGCAGCTACCTTAAGCAGCGCGAGGACAACCTGGAGCAGATGCGCGCCAAGCGCGCCGCCCAGGAGCGCGATATTGCCCACATGCAGGTCTTCGTCGACAAGTTCCGCTACAAGCCCACCAAGGCTGCCCAGGCCCAGGAGCGCATCCGCAAGATCGAGCAGATCAAAAAAGAGCTCGTCATCCTGCCCGAGGGCCACAAGCACATCGACTTTAAGTTCCCCGACCCGCCGCGCTCGGGCGACATGGTCGTGGGCCTGGAGGGCGTGTCCAAGTCCTACGGCAATAAGCACATCTACAGCGATATCGACCTCAAGCTCTACCGCGGCGAGCATGTGGCGCTCGTCGGCCCCAACGGCGCCGGCAAGTCCACCCTCATGAAGATCATCGCCGGTCTGGAACCGCCCACCACCGGCAGCCGCGATCTGGGCACGAACGTGGGCGTGGCCTATTACGCCCAGCACGCGCTCGAAGGCATGACCGAGTCCAACACCGTCCTGCAAGAGATCGACACCGTCACGCCCAAGTGGACCGTGCCGCAGCAGCGCAGCCTGCTGGGCGCCTTCCTGTTTAGCGACAACGACGCAATCGAAAAGCAGGTACGCGTCCTCTCCGGTGGCGAAAAGGCCCGTCTGGCCCTGGCCAAGATGCTCGTGGCCCCCGAGGCGCTCCTGTGCTTGGACGAGCCCACCAACCACTTGGACATCGACTCGGTGGACATGCTCGAGAACGCCCTGCAAAACTTCCCCGGCACAATCGTGCTGATCAGCCACGACGAGCACCTGGTGCGCGCCGTGGCCAACCGCATCATCGATATCCGCGACGGCAAGGTCACGGTCTACGACCTGTCTCTTATACACATCTCCGAGCCCACGAGACAGGCAGAAATCTCG
>URHU01000148.1:0-3729 GCA_900547715.1 uncultured Collinsella sp.
CGAGATTTCTGCCTGTCTCGTGGGCTCGGAGATGTGTATAAGAGACAGGAACAGCCTCCTCACCAGTTGCAGGCACGGCCTTCTCAGCCGTTGCAGCCTTAGGCGTCTCAGGAGCCGAGGTTTGCGCGGGCGCCGCGACCTGGTCCGACGCAACCGGTGCAGCGGGAGCGGCTTGCGTCGTCGTTATTTCGTTTTCTTGCTGTTGATCAGACACAGTGTTTGCTCAACTTTCTTTTCAAGCCCTGTGATCACATGCTCCCTGCATAAACCTTCAGGGCGGCTAAACAGTCTAGTTCCGTTCAAAACGACGGACATCATTGATCTGTATCGAGATGATTGCGTCATATACGCAGCGTTAGTGTAACACAACCGCAACCACCTGCAACTTAGTCATTGGACGTTCTTAAACGCCCAGTCATCAGGGACACTCCTCCTCAAAAGCGCCTTGAAATGTCGCGCCAGAGGAGTGAAGCCGTGGCACCTGGAATAGCCGCGCCACGAATCGTGCCCATCTGCTACGTTTGCCCCGAGCCCCTGACCATACCCTTGTTTTTTCAAAAACAACGAGTCTGCTACCTGCGGTTTTAATATCGTACTTTTCGGCATGGTTCGGGATATGCGTCCAAACGTAGGAGATGAGCCCAATTCGTGACGGACGGTATCCCGCCACCCCTCTTCGAGACAAAAATGATCCGTTTTCCTCCGTCCCCAAGGGACAATTTTCAAAACTACGCCGGATTATGGGGCCAGGATGCTGCAAGCCAACCATACCCTGCATTATCAAGAAACAATAAGCCATCTACCTGCGGGTTTAATTTCACTATTGGCACCATGGTCGCCAGTTGGCGATTCAGCCCCGTAAACCGGTATAGTTGCGATTTGGTAGCATTTCCCAGCAAACCAAATAGTCTCACCAAACGCAAAAAGCCCGACCTCCGCATGGAGATCGGGCTTATAGGGCTCAGCAAAGCCGAACCTACACGGTCAAATGACCCGTAGCTTACATCTGCTCGGGCGCGGAAACGCCAACGAGGGTGAGCACCAGAGCGAGCGTCACGCGGACGGCGTCGCAAGCAGCCAGACGGGCGCGCGAAAGCTCGGGGTCGACGGGACGGCCCTCGCTCGGCAGAACCTGGCAGGCAGCGTAGAAGCTGTGGAAGTCGCCGGCAAGCTCCTCGGCAAAGTGCGTCAGACGGAACGGGGCGCGGTCGCGAGCGCAGCTGGCGATGAGGTCGGTGAGCTCGTTGAGCTTGCGCGAAAGGGCGAGCTCGGTCGGGTCGGTCAGCAGCGAGTAATCGACGTTCTCACCGATGGCCTTGGCGGCGACGGCCTTCATGCCCATCTCGTCAGCCTGCTTGGGCGTAACGTCAGCAGCACGGCGCAGGATGGAGCACACGCGGGCGTGAGCGTACTGCACGTAGTACACCGGGTTGGAGTTGTCGCGCTTCTTGACGGCCTCAATATCGAAGTCGACCATCTGGTTGGAGCTCTTGGAGATGAGCGTGTAGCGAGCGGCATCGGAGCCGACCTCGTCGACGAGCTCCTGCAGGGTCACCATGGTGCCCTTGCGCTTGGACATACGGACGGGCTTGCCGTTACGCAGCAGGTTGACGAGCTGGCCCAGCAGAACCTCGAACTTGCCGGGATAGCCAAGAGCGTCGCAGACGCAGCGGACGCGCTCGATGTAGCCGTGGTGGTCGGCGCCCCAGATGTCGATGACGTGGTCGACGCGCTGGAACTTATCCCAGTGATAGGCAACGTCGGAGGCGAAGTAGGTGTACTCGCCGTCGGACTTGATCAGGACGCGGTCCTTGTCATCGCCCAGGTCGGTGGAGCGGAACCACAGGGCGCCGTCCTTGGTGTAGAGGTAGCCCATCTTGTCGAGCTTCTCAAAAGCGCGGTCGACGGCGGAGGTGCCGGCGGCCTCACCCTCGGTGTCCTTCACATACAGCGAACGCTCGGAGTACCAACGATCGAAGTCGCAATTGACGGCGTGGCAGAGGTCGCGCATGTTGTCGACCATCTTCACATAGCCGCGCTCGCGGAAGCTCTCCATACGCTCCTGCGGGTCGGCGTCGACCCACTTATCGCCGTCGGTGCGCCAGAACTCGGCAGCCTCGTCGATGATGTAGTCGCCGCCATAGGAGTCCTTGCCCAGGGTCTCGGCAAAGTTGTCCTGATACGGATGGGTCTCGGGGTGCTCGTCGTTCTCGTCGGCAACAAAGGCGTCGCGGTCGGCGATCAGCAGCTTGTGAGCCTCGTCGATATCCACGCCCTGCTTGGCGATGATGTCGGCAAGCTGCATATAGCGCGTGCTGATGGAGTTGCCGAAGGTGTTCATCTGAGAGCCGTGGTCGTTGATGTAGAACTCACGCTGGATGTCGTAACCGGCGTGGTCCATCACACGGCAGAGCGAGTCGCCCAGCGCGGCCCAGCGGCCGTGGCCGATGTGCATGGGGCCGACGGGGTTAGCGGAAACGAACTCGACCTGGGTCTTCAGGCCACCACCGACGTTGGACTTAGCGAAGTCCATGCCCTTCTCGCGAGCCTCGCCAAAGATGGCATTCTTGACGGCAACGGAGAGGTAGAAGTTGATGAAGCCGGGGCCTGCGATCTCGACCTTCTCGATCGCGGGGTCCTCGGGCATATGGGCAACGATGGCCTCGGCGATCTTGCGCGGGGCGCAGTGGGCCAGCTTGGCGGACTTCAGGGCCATGGTAGAGGTCCACTCGCCATGAGAAGTGTCAGCCGGTCGCTCGATAGCGCAATCGTCAAGTTCAAATGCGGAAAGGTCGCCGGCCTCCTGGGCCGCAGCAAGCGCAGCGCGTACCAGCTCTTCAATCTTCTCGGGCATAGATCCTCCTTGTGTTAAAGCCCCCGAGCTCTTGGTCACTCGTAGGGCAAAAGCCAGAGTTTGTAGCACTCTATCACAAGCGACAGGCACTGTCGCAGGGTAAAGCTAATAGATATTGCATATGCACAAAAATGACTACAGCTTGTATGGAGTCCCTCAAAGATGCCAGTCTGCCTGCAGATTATGCAGGCGTTGAAAATGCATAAAGGTGTGAATGAGCTGCGTCTGTTATCGAATACTCTTACCTATCAGAGTTGTGTGCTTTTCCTGCATAAAGTAAGGGTTTGCGCACGTCAGCGTGTTATTCTAGGCATACGTAAATTCGTATAAGTTGGAGGTAGCATGTTCTCAATCGGTCAACACATCATTCATCCGGGCCAGGGAGTCTGCACCGTCGTCGGTTTTAGGGACGACACACCGCAGCCCATGCTGCTGCTCGAGACCAAGCAGGGACATGCGCAGACGATCCTCATGTACCCCGTGGCGCAGGCCGACCGTTTGCACGCCGCCATCTCGCAGCAAGATGCCGAGCACCTGCTGAGCCACTATGACGAGCTGGAGTGCGACACCTTTACCGAGCGCAACAGCTCGCTTGAGGAGACACACTTTAAGCAGCAGCTCAAGCTGGGCGCGCCCGAGACGGTCCGCGTGGCAAAGACCATGATGCACCGCATTCGCCAGGCCGAGGAAGCTGATAAAAAACCCAGCTCCTACTACATGCGCGTACTCAAGGAGGCCAAACGCCGCTCCATCGAGGAGTTCGCCGTGGCCCTTGGCGTCACCGAGGAGGCCGCCGAAGCCCGCCTAGCCCAAGCCGCCCTCAACTAACCCATCCGCGCCAAAAACCACCACAAAGGGGACAGGCACCTTTGTGG
>URHU01000149.1:0-3724 GCA_900547715.1 uncultured Collinsella sp.
CCCGGGCATAGCGTTCGAAAGGGCTGAATATGTTCGATATGATTTCTCGTCTAATAAATTTCTTTTACCGATAACCCCGAGACGGCCGCACTGCCGCTGCATAAAAAAGGCGGAGCAGCCCGTAAGGTCGCTCCGCCGCAGGCAGCGCGCTTATTTGGCGTGCCCGCCGCCCGCCGTCATTTGGGCCGCATGCTCCAGTTGGTCGCTCACGGCCTCCCAGCTTTCGCGGGCCGCTTTCGTAGATCCCGGAAAGTTGATGACAAGTGTATACCCACGCTGCATGCACACGGCGCGCGAGAGCATAGCGCGGCGCGTCTTGGTCATGGAGTACGCACGGATTGCCTCTGCAATACCCGGCACATCGCGGTCGCAGACGGCACGCGTCGCCTCGGGCGTCACATCGTGCATCGAAAGCCCCGTGCCACCGCAGGTGAGCACGACATTGGCGTGGCACTCATCGGCGGCTTCCACAATGGCATCACCGATCTCGCTGGCGTCGTCGCGCACGACCACATGTGAGGCGACCGTCCAGCCCCGCGCCTCGATAAGTTCCTCGAGTGCGGCTCCAGCCTCGTCCTGGGCAAGATCACGCGTATCCGAGCACGTCACAATCGAAATCTTCAACTCCATAGCATTTCTCCTATAGCGCCGTGCCCTCAGGCAGGTCGACACGCACGACATCCACGACGTCGCCCGCCTTGAGCTCGCACGGTCCTTCGTCAATACGCAGCAGGCAATTGGCCCGTTGCATCGTGCCGAGCAGCGCCGAATTCTGCGTCTTGGCCTCGGTCACCAACAACTCACCGGTCTCGGGGTCGCGCAAAACCGTGGCGCGATCGAAGAAGCGTCGGTCCTGGCGCTTCTTCACGCCGTGCGTGAGCGTCGCCCGCTGCACGGGACGCACGCCCTCGGCAAAGCCGCGCATCTTGCGAATCGCCGGACGGGCAAGCATCTGAAAGCCTACATATGCCGCGGCCGGATTGCCTGAAAGTCCCAGGTAGGGCTTACCTGCGAGCAAGCCAAACGTGATGGCCTTGCCCGGGCGCATCGAGATGCGGTCAAACAGCACCTCGCCCTCGCGCCGGACGAGCGCCGTCACATAGTCGTAGTCGCCCGCCGAGGCGCCACCACTCGTAATGACAAAATCGCACTCCTGCACGGCACGATGCACCAGCTCGGCAATCGCCCGCTCATCATCGGGCGCAATGCCGTAGAACACGGGCTCGGCGCCGGCATCGAGTGCCTCGGCCATCAACGCCGACGAGTTGGAGTCGCGAATCTGACCGCGCGCCGGCACGTTACTCGGTGCGACCAGCTCCGTGCCCAGCGAGATGATGCCCACACGTGGGGCAGCGTGCACCTTCACGCTCGCGTATCCGGCGCTCGCCAGCAGGCCGGCGCCGGCCGGAGCCACGACCTCGCCGGCGTGCATCACAACATCGCCGGCATGAGCCTCCTCGGCAGCAGAGCGAACATTCTCCCCTACCTTGGCAGGTGCCGAGAAGTTCACGTGCGAGCCCTCGTTGCCGTCACCGTCAAGTACCTCGACAATCTCGTATTTCACCACGGCATCCGCGCCCTCGGGCACCGGCGCGCCCGTCATAATGCGGACCGCATCGCCCACGCCGACCACGCCCTCAAACACATGGCCCGCAGCCTCGTGTCCGATAACGTCGAGCGTCACCGGCGCCTCGCCAGATGCCTGCGCCAAGTCCGCCGAGCGCACGGCATATCCGTCCATAGCGCTGTTGGCAAACGGCGAGATGTCGATATCGGCCACCGCGTCCTCGGCCAAGGGAAAACCAGCCGCCTGCCACACGCGAATCTCGATGAGATCCGTCGGAGCAACGTGCGACAGGACAATCGACTGTGCGTCATCCAGCGGAATGAGTTTCTCTGCCATATGCACCTCTTAATGTCACGGCGCACAACAGGGGCGCCGATTCTTTATGCTTGTCTCAGTATAATCCCCCGACGCACGACCGCGACTCGGCCTGTACCTGCAAATACACCTGTCGGTTGTAGGCCGCGAAACAGAATGGAAACCAACCCACCGGCTCGTCGCGTTTACCGCGTTTTATAATGCTTGCGTTGCAATCTAAAAGAGGAACGTATGGCTCATAACGACAAAACCGAAAGCGCAAACGAAACGCAGGATCATTCCCAGCCGCTCGACGATGGCGGCTTTTTCTCCCTGAGCGACGTCATCACGGCAGGCAGGCATCAACTTACCCGCTCCGAGCATCTCTTGGCTGCCGACACGCGCCGCAACGCCCGCAACCTACTTGCGAGCGCTAAGTTGCTCGCGCTCGTCGTCATTGTCTCGCTCGCCATGGGCGTTGCCGCTTGGGCGTTTTTGGCCTCGCTGAATATCGCCACCGACTATCGCGAGCACCATGTGTGGGTCTACGCCTTGCTTCCCGTTGTGGGCGTTGCCACCGCATGGGTGTACAAAAACCACGGTCTTGCCGCCAAACGCGGTAACAACCTGGTCATCGACTCCGCTCTGGGCACACGCCTCATCCATATGCGCATGGCCGTCCTCACCTTCGTCTGCTCCACGCTCACGCACCTAACGGGTGGATCGGCCGGTCGCGAGGGAGCCGCGGTTCAGATTGGCGGCACCATCGCCAGCAACATCTCGAGCCTCGCCCACCTTAAAAAGCATGACCACCACGACCTCATGCTCGCCGGCATCTCGTCGGCCTTTGGCGCCGTATTCGGTTCGCCCCTTGCCGGAGCTTTCTTTGGCATGGAGATGTGCTTTATCGGCAAGATCGACTACACCGCGGGCATCTACTGCCTGGTCGCCTCGTTTACCGGCTACTTTACATCACTCGCCCTGGGTACCGAGTACGAGGCGAATGTTATCGCCAGCGTTCCCAACATGACACCACGGACGGTTGTCATCGTTGTTATCAGCGCCATTATCTTCGGTCTGACGGCACGCCTCTTTGCCTGGTCAGTTCGAACCGTCAAGAGCCTGTACGGTCGCTTTATCACCAATTACCTCGTTCGCGCACTCATAGGCGCACTCGTGGTTTTGGCCGCCTATGCCCTCCTCGACGCCTGGGACTACGCCGGCCTTTCCACGTGGCTTTCCGGCGCCGGATTTGCCGGCAACACCACCCTGGCGGACGCAGTCATCAAGTTGGTCGTCACAGCGCTCACCCTGGGCGCCGGCTTCCAAGGCGGCGAGGTCACGCCCCTGTTTGGTATCGGTGCGGCGCTCGGCGGCTGGATCGGTTGCCTCGTCGGAATCGATCCCAGCTTTCTGGCGGCTCTCGGCATGCTCGGCGTGTTCTGCGCCGGCCTTAACGTGCCTATCACCACCTGTATGATGGCCATCGACCTGTTCCACGGCACGGCAGCCGGGTTCTTTGTCATCGTGGCCTTTATCAGCTACCTAACCGCCGGACACCGCGGCGTGTACCCCGCCCAGCGCATCATCTCGCCCAAGCGCCGTTCGCTTATTGTGGATGAGGGCGGTACGGTAGCGGATGCTATCGAGCGCCACAACGACCTGATAGAGTAGACGTAAGTATTCGACGTGCAGCCACAATCGGGGGCAATTCGACCTGAGCGCGACCGCACCGTCACGTCATACGCCGGGAGTCGCCCCATGCACGCAACTGATTTTGGCCGCACGCTCATCATCGCCAACCCAGCCGCCCAGTCGGGTGCGGCCAAAATCAGTTGCGTGCATGGGGCGACTCCCGGCGTA
>URHU01000150.1:0-3662 GCA_900547715.1 uncultured Collinsella sp.
CGAGATTTCTGCCTGTCTCGTGGGCTCGGAGATGTGTATAAGAGACAGGGCCTATCCCGATCTTAAGGCAAACACCAACTTTACGCAGCTGCAGGCATCGCTCGAGGACACCGAGAACAAGATTAGCTATGCACGCCAGAGCTACAACGACTGCGTGCTCAGCTACAACAACGCCATTCAGACGTTCCCGGCTGTCATCTTTGCCGGCATCTTCCAGTTTAAGGAGCGCCAGGGCTTCGAGGCCGCCGAAGCAGCCCGCCAGGCCCCGACCGTCAAGTTCTAGTAGTTTGACAGCGCATCCTTAATCGGCCAAATGCATAAACCGCCCCGTCGAATGCATACTTCGACGGGGCGGTTTCCTTTTTCGCGAAGGTCCCCCTCTAAGCGTCGTGCATTTTTAGGAGTATTCAACATAACCAAGAGCTTCGGGCACCACGGCAAATGCCAAAGACCGCGAATATCCCTGCAAACCAAACGCTGTCAGCCCATAACCCCGCCCATCATTCGTAGAAAACATCGAGAAATCCCGATTTTTTGCCCGAGGCCGGTATGCAGGGGCCTTCGATTGCAGAATACTCGCAAAAATGCACGTCGCCACCGCCCCCACATGGCGCGAAGCAAAGCAGAAGCGCGGCCTAAAAGGCCGCGCACCATCTTTATTCAGATTAATCATTGCCCGTTGTGACATCGCCGAACCCGCAGGGCAGAGAACAAGTTCCCTCCCGGCGCACTCCGCAGGACGCAAGAAGCCCTCGCCGCACGAAGTGCGCAGCGAGGGCTTCCTGCATGTCCGAGGACGCGCCGGGAGGGAACTTGTTCTCTGCCCGGATAGGTAAGGCAGCTTACGCGACGGTGTAAACCCAGTTGTGCTTATCCTCGACAGCACCAGACTGGATGCCGGTCAGGGTCTCGCGGAGCTTCTTCATCACAGGACCGATCTCGGTGTAGCCAGCCGGGAAGGTCACAGTCTCATCGGCACCATAGACCTTGTTGTCGATCTCGCCCACCGGAGAGATGACGGCAGCGGTGCCGCACAGGCCGCACTCCACAAAGGTACCGGCCTTGACCTCGGCCCACTCGACGGGACGCTGATCGACGGTCATGCCCAGGTCCTGAGCAACCTGAACGAGCGAACGGCGGGTGATGGAAGGCAGAATGGAGTCGGTGTGGGACTGCGGAACGACGAGGGTGCCGTCCTCCTTCACGAACAGGACGTTAGCGCCACCGGTCTCCTCGACATAGGTGCGGGACTCGGAATCGAGATACAGGTTCTCGGCATAGCCCTCGCGATGGGCCTCCATCGTGGGCTTGAGGGACATGGCGTAGTTCAGGCCGGCCTTGATGTTGCCGGTGCCATGCGGTGCTGCACGGTCATACTCGGAAACGCGCAGCTTGACGGGCTTGAGGCCACCCTTAAAGTACGGACCGACCGGGGTCACGAGAATGCGGAACGTGTACTCAGGAGCGGGAGCCACGCCGATCACGTCACCGGAACCGATCATAAACGGACGCACGTACAGGGTCGCGCCGGAACCGAAGGGCGGAACCCAGGCGGCGTTGGCAGAAACGACCTGCTTGACGGCCTCAACGAACTTGTCCTTGGGAAACGGGGGCATCTCGAGGCGCTGGGCAGAGTTATACATACGCTCAGCGTTCATGTCGGGACGGAAGCAGACGATGCTGCCGTCCTCGGCGGTGTAGGCCTTCAGGCCCTCAAAGACCTCCTGGCAGTAATGGAAGATACCGCCGCACTCGGAGACATGCAGGGTGTGGTCGGTGGTCAGGCCGCCCTCGTCCCACTCGCCATCCTTCCAATGAGCCTCGTAGCTGTAATCGGTCTTCATGTAGCCAAAGCCGAGGCTACCCCAATCGATATCCTTCTTCTCGACAGTCATATGTCGCTCCTTACATACACAGTTGCATACTCGCGAACCCGCACGCAAGGACCGAGGCCGACCGCGTCGCAACGTCGCACGCCCGGAGCGTAGAGCCGGACGGGACACGCGAGCAGCATCAAAGCCGATGGCACGTCGATTCGCATGCACGAGATTGTACTCCCCGCACGCGTCTGATAAAACGCTTTTCTTTAACTAAGTAAAGTATTTTCATTTGACCGAAGCAAAAAGGCCCGCCACCGTAAGCGGTGACGGGCCTCAACTGTACGGTCTGCGCGCTGGCTCGAGCTAGGCGTTCTATTTACCCAGCTTGGCCTTAACTAGACCGACCACGGTCGGGATGATCGACACGGCAACGATGCCGATAATCAGCAGCTCAAAGTGCTCCTGCACAAAGGGAATGCCGCCAAAGAAGTAGCCCAGCAGCGTAAAGACCGTCGACCAGGTAATGCCGCCCAGCACGTTAAAGACGACAAAGTTGCGCCAGTGCATGCCGCCCATGCCAGCGATAAAGGGCACAAAGGTGCGGATAAACGGGAAGAAGCGACCCAGGAAGATGGCCAGGTGACCCCACTTGTCCAAGAAGTCCTCGGACTTTTTGATGCGCTCGGGCGTCATGGCCTTGACCTTGCCCGAAGCGATGATCTTGCGGCCAAAGAAGTGACCGATCATAAAGTTGCACTGATCGCCCAGGATGGCTGCGGCCCATGCAGTGGCCAGAAGCGCCACGATGTTAAAGCCGCCGTTGTTGGCAAAGAAGCCCGAGGCGAACAGCAGTGAATCGCCGGGAAGGAATGGGAAGAACACCACGCCCGTCTCAATAAAGATGATCAGGAACACGCAGCCGTAGGCCATAAGCGGGCCGGCGGCGATCCAGCTGGCGATCGCGGTGCGCGGGTCTTTGAGCAGCTCGGCGATAAAATTAATGAAACCCATGAAGTAAAACCTCTCAGTTGTGGGCGCGGATACGTCCAAGTTGACCAGTATACGGTTGCGGCGTCCCCTCGTGCGCAACCCCACAAAAGCATGACTCCATTACCAGCAAGTTTGCATAACTGACACCTGTCGTGCAAAGCTGCCAAGATTGTTCTTCCTAATCCCTAGCGAATCGCTATACTTTATTGAATCGCATTGCCATGGCGCTAAGGGAGGGCGGCCGGTGAGCTTTATCAATACCATTCGCGAGGACATCAAGACCGTCCAAGCGCAGGACCCCGCCGCGCAAAACGGTCTGGTCATCTTCCTTTCCTATCCTGGCCTGCACGCCAAGTGGAACCACGTGCCCGAGCACTGGCTGTGGGAGCATGGACATCGCTCGCTCGCCCGCGTGCTCTCGCAAATCACCCGTCATATCACCGGCGTCGAGATTCATCCCGCCGCACAGATCGGCAAGCACTTCTTTATCGACCACGCCATGGGCGTCGTCATCGGCGAGACCACCATTGTGGGCGACAACTGCGTGCTCTATCAGGGCGTCACGCTCGGAGGCACCGGCAACGAGACCGGCAAGCGCCACCCCACCCTGGGCAACAACGTCACCGTGGGCACGGGCGCCAAGGTGCTCGGCAACATTCGCATCGGCAACAACGTCAAAATCGGCGGCAACTCGGTTGTCGTCAAGGACGTGCCCGACAACTGCACCGTCGCGGGCGTGCCGGGACGCATCATCAAGCGCAACGGCTGCCGCGTGTTCGAGGAGAGTTTCGACGCCAAGCAGCATCGCGCTGTCTCTTATACACATCTGACGCTGCCGACGATCTTACGCGT
>URHU01000151.1:0-3659 GCA_900547715.1 uncultured Collinsella sp.
GCTGGAGTGCTCGGAGGGCGTCAGGCCGACCCACGACGCGAACGAGCGGGCGTTCCCGAACCTCGAGAACTCGCCGGCCTCGAACACGAGGTCGGCGGCGGACGCGGTGTCTACGCCCTTGAGGCAGCGGAGGGAGTCGACCCTCTTCCTCCACCTGGGCTTGCGGGCCTCGGCCCCGACGAGCCCCTCGAGCCTCGCCTTCTCCTCCGCCGCCCGCCTGACCGCGTCGACGTAGTAGGCGAGCACGTCGTTGTCGGCCCTCTCCGCGAACCTTATCGACTCGATCCAGGACCAGTGCGCCCGGGTCCAGTTGCCCTTCCTGCGGCCGGTGGGCGTCCTCTCGTCGAAGACGAGCCCGTGCCTGAGCAGGAACTTGGAGAGCCGCTGCTTCGAGCGCGAGAGGTCGTCCCTCGCGTCCTCGAGCGCCCTGGTCAGGTCGCGGGCGGCCTCGCACTCGTCGTCGGGGACCCACACCTCGACCACGTTGCCGACCGACAGCATGCGGGCGAGGAACTCGGCGTCGTTGCGGTCGTTCTTCCTGCGCCTGTCCGCGCTGGGCTTGATCATCTTCGAGACGGCGCCGACCACGCAGTCGACCCCCAGGCCGGAAAGCCTCTTCTGCAGGTCGAAGCCCGTGACCCCGGACTCGTACACGCACCTGGCCCTGGGGTCCATGGAACGGACCCATCCCGCGACGGCGCCGGCGTCGTAGCCGAAGGTCGCGGCACGTACCTCCCCGGTCATGACGTCGAGGGAGACGGCCTTTATCGAGCGGGCGTGGACGTCGAGGCCGATGAAGGTGGTAGTATCGAGCATGGGAGCCCCTTCCATGAATGCGGCGTGGCCGCCACGGTTGGATTAGACACTCACCATTGTCGGCCTAATCCGCGGTCTTTCATGCAGCAGGGGCTCTCAATGTTTTTATGTCCTGCTCATATCGTCTCTGCCGGCACTTGGGGACACTCCTGTTTGCCAACAGTCCAGAAATCTATCCTTCATTCCAACCTGCCGTACCAGAAACAACAGACGTACGACCAATGCCAACGACCCTCACGATCTGATTTATCGTAAGGCCCGCTTTTCTCATTTTGCAGAGAATAGGTCTACGCTCGGAAGGCTTCATGGCTGCAAGCTCAGGAAGAGCTGTGGGGAAAGCAATTCCCTTGGCGACCTCAAGAGCTTCATCGTCCAGAATGCGCGGTCGAGGTTCAGCATCGTAGGGAGCCTGGTCAATTCGATCGGCAAAATAGTGCCGATACTCAAGCGAGCCACCCACAAGATCCAGAACAATGCCAGGGTCGCAAAACCCAAACGAATCGTAGCCATAAGCATAAGCCCGATAACTGGACCAACGATAATTGTCGGCGGCCGAAACGCCCACCTTGACCGGATTCATATGAATATAGTCAGCAAGTGAAATTGCCTGCGCATCATTCTCGACCGGAATATTAGTAAATCTATCTTGGAATAAATGCCCAACTCGGTCGGTTTTGCGATTGAAATACATCGCATACGACGTAAGAACGCCACTCATACACGAAGATATCTTCCCATGAGGATCATCAACCATAAGATGAAAATGATTCGACATGAGACACCACGCGATAACGCCGATACCATTCCCAACTAACTTATCCTCGAACAACGTAAGGATCCGATATCGATCTTCGTCGTCTTCAAAGATGCAGATGCCACCATTACCACGTGCGATAATGTGGTTATAGCCCGTCAACGAAACGACTCGACCTGTTCTTGGCATATCGCCCTCCCATCACAAACCCACCGGGCAACATCTGATAGGCGCGGACGATCTAATTTGCTAAGCCCGTGCTGACAGTTTACAGGGCAAGCCAGGCAGATTCTCCGAAAAACGACGAAACAGCCTTACAAGGAGTGTCCCAAAGTGCCGGCAGAAAAGGAACGTCCCCAAGTGCCAAGTGCGTTTTCCTCCGTCCCCTACGGATCAATTAGGCGGTGGCGCGGCCGAGCCAGTTGCCGCTGTGATGGTAGACGGTGAACATCATGGCGGTGATTACCCAGGTTACGGGGTAGACAAGCAGCAGATGCTCAAGCGACGGATCGAAGGGCATGATCGCAAACACCCAAATCACTCTGAGTACGACGGTGCCAAAGATGGTGAGCATCATAGGCTGCAGACTCACGCCGGCGCCGCGGATGGAACCCGAGGCGTTCTCGATAATCGAGAAAATCGCATAGAACGGCGCAATGAAATGGAGGATAGTCGTGGTGTACGCCGAAATCGAAGCATCGTCGACAAACAAACGCGACAGCGGGCCCGAGAACACCAGGAGTGCGGCAGACAGGCCACCAATGAGCATAAACGAAAGCACGAGCGACGTGTGATATCCCTTGCGCATGCGCTCGTAATTGCGCGCGCCAAAGTTCTGCGCCGAGAACGTAGTGATCGATACGCCGAGCGCCTCGGTCACCATCCAGATAATGCCATCCAGGCGCCCAGATAGACCCCAAGCAGTCGTGACATCGGCGCCAAACGAATTAACCGACACCTGGATCAGCACGTTCGAGATCGAATAGGCAGCCGATTGAAAACCGAGTGGCAGACCACACGAGATCATACTCTTGCAAATACCGCGATCGATGCCGAGCATAGACAGCGAAAGACGCCATGCACCCGGAGCGCGCATCATGCGCAACACGATCATCGTTGCATTGGAGCAAATGGTCAGCGCCACTGCGATGCCGCAGCCCAGCGCCTCCATATGCAACACAGCGACAAAGATGATATCCAGCACCACGTTAACCAGACAGCCAGAGGCAATGATCACGGCAGGCCCGCGCGTGTCGCCCACGGCGCGCAGCAGTGCCGTTCCCATATTTAGCAGCAGCGCTGCAACCATGGCGGCAAAATAACAACGAGCATAGGCCACGCCCTCGGCCAATAGTTCATGCGGCGTGTTCATAAGCACCAGCATGGGCTCAACGAACACTATGCCAAGAATCGAGAAAACGATACCGCCCACCAACGCGAGCGTCATGGCGGTATGGACCGAACGACTCAGTCGCTCATCATCGTGCTGGCCAAAATACTGACCGGTAATGACCGCGCAGCCGGCGCCGACGCCAACGCAAAAGCCAATGCAGAGCTCGGTGAGCACCATCGTGGCTTGAATGCCACCCAACGCGAGCTTGCCGCCAAACTGACCGACGATATAGGTGCCGATAAGCGTGTAGGCCTGCTGAAAAAACGAACTAAAAAAGATGGGAACGCACAGCGACAGCAATTGCTGCCAAATGACACCTTGCGTTACATCGATAGCCGTAGATTTCTTAGCCACACGCCCTCCCCACACGCATACGTCAAACAGCAAAACAGCAATTTAAAACCAAAGCCAAATCCAGCTTAGCACCGACTGGCGGCGACCGAAACACCCCGAATTAGAGCACAGTGCGGAATAACTGCCTAGTGATACAAACCCGGCTGGTAGTGATACTCATTGCTCACGTGCGGGCACAGCTGCCAAAAGGCGACGGCGCTCGCCGCGGCCACGTTAAGCGAATCGACCCCGTGCGCCATCGGAATGCGCACCGCGTGGTCACAGCCGGCAATGGTCTTGGCGCCCAAGCCGGCACCTGTCTCTTATACACATCTGACGCTGCCGACGATCTTACGCGTGTAG
>URHU01000152.1:0-3645 GCA_900547715.1 uncultured Collinsella sp.
CGAGATTTCTGCCTGTCTCGTGGGCTCGGAGATGTGTATAAGAGACAGGCCGATACCATCATCGACATTTTCGATAACACGCTGTTCGACGTTATCCCCGTTATCTACCGTCGTTTTGACGACTGGGTGCTGGGTGATAAGGCCGGTACCGTGCCGCCGCTGTGCCCGGCGTTCTTCCATCCCGGCAGCTGGATCGGTTCCGACCGCGACGGTAACCCCAACGTCACCGCCAAGGTGAGCCGTGAGGTCGCCGCCAAGTACTTTACCCACATGGTGCTCAAGCTCGAGGACAAGTGCCGCCGCATCGGCCGCAACCTCACGCTCGAGGCCACCTACAGCAAGCCGTCTGCCGAGCTCATCAACCTGTGGAACCATCAGGTCGAGATGAGTACCCAGTACACGGCCCGCGCCGAGCTGATTTCCGAGCACGAGCCGCATCGCGCCGTCATGCTCGTCATGGCCGACCGTCTGAACGCCACCGTGCGCCGTATCACCGACACCATGTACCACAGCGCCGACGAGTTCCTGGATGACCTGCGCGTCGTCCAGCGTTCGCTTGCTGCCTGCGGTGCCGTCCGTGCCGCCTACGGTCCGGTCCAGACCATCATCTGGCAGGTCGAGTCCTTCGGCTTCCATATGGTCGAGATGGAGTTCCGTCAGCACTCCGTGGTGCACGCCCGCGCCCTCAAGGATATCCACGAGAACGGTATCCACGGCGACCTGCAGCCCATGACGCGCGAGGTCATCGATACCTTCCGCGCTATCGGCTCCATCCAAAAGCGCTACGGCAAGAAGATGGCGCACCGCTACATCATTTCGTTCACCAAGAGCGCCCAGCATGTGGCCGACGTCTTTGAGCTTGCCCACCTGTCCTTTGCACACGAGGAGGATGTCCCCGAGCTCGACGTGATCCCGCTGTTCGAGCAGCTCGAGGACCTCGAGGGCTGCGTCGACGTGCTCGACCAGATGCTTACGCTGCCCGTGGTGCAAAAGCGCCTTGCCCAGACCAACCGCCGCATGGAGGTCATGCTGGGCTATTCCGACTCCTCCAAGGATGCCGGTCCTACCACGGCCATGCTTGCGCTGCACTCCGCGCAGGAGCGCATCGCCAAGTGGGCAGAGAAGAACGATATCGACCTGGTGCTCATGCACGGTCGCGGCGGTGCCGTGGGCCGTGGCGGCGGCCCGGCCAACAAGGCCGTGCTGGCGCAGCCCAAGGGTTCGGTCAATTGCTTCTTTAAGCTCACCGAGCAGGGCGAGGTCATCTTTGCCCGTTACGGCAACCGCACGCTGGCTCAGCGCCATGTTGAGTCCGTTGCCGCCGCAACGCTTTTGCAGTCGGCCCCGAGTGTCGAGAAGACCAACACCGAGACCACGCAGAAGTTCTGGGATATGGCCGAGAAGCTCAACGCCGTAAGCCACGAGCGCTATCTGGACCTGCTGAACACCGAGGACTTTACACCGTGGTTCTCGACCGTGACGCCGCTGACCGAGGTCGGACTGCTGCCGATCGGCTCGCGTCCCGCCAAGCGCGGCTTGGGCGCCAAGTCGCTCGACGACCTGCGTACCATTCCGTGGATCTTCAGCTGGAGCCAGGCGCGCATTAACCTGGCCGCTTGGTACGGCCTGGGCACCGCCTGCGAGCAGCTGGGCGACCTTGAGCAGCTTAAGGCTGCCTACCAGGAGTGGCCGTTCTTCCGCACGTTCATCGACAACATCGAGATGTCGATCGCCAAGACCGACCAGCGCATCGCCAAGATGTATCTGCATCTGGGCGATCGCCAGGATCTGTCCGAGAAGGTCTTCACCGAGATGCAGCTCACGCGTAAGTGGGTCCTTGCCATCGTCGGTGACGAGTGGCCGCTGCAGCGCCGCCGCGTGCTCGGCTGCGCTGTCCGCGTGCGTAACCCCTACGTCGACGCCCTGTCCATCGCCCAGGTTCGCGCCCTTCGCGAGGTGCGTATGAACCAGGACGAGATGGCCGAGGAGAAGAAGGCTGAGTACATGAGCCTGATTCTTTCGACTGTGACCGGCGTCTCGGCAGGTTTGCAGAACACGGGGTAATCGATAGCCCTGTGGCTCTCACCGGGACCCGATGGGTTTCCCTCTGAATGCGTCCTCGCACTTGAAGCCCCCTTATCCTGCTCCTTCGGAGCTGCGGATAAGGGGGCTTCGTGCTGCGGAATGCATTCAGAGGGAAACCCATCGGGTCCCTTCTTCCTCGGTCTTCTGGGATTAAAGCTGATGAAAATAAAGTGCGCTTCGCGCCTAATGTGGAGCGCGGCGAGGGCTTCTTGCGTCCCGCGGAGTGTGCCTAAAAGTAAACTGATGGCGGGCCCTGCCATGTCAGGTCTTCGGTGAATTGGCCGTTGGTTGAGGGTGGTGCTTGGGGCGACGTGCAAAAAACGGAGTTTTCAGCAGCCAAAGATTGATGTATAAGGCGATAGCCGATTTTCGCTGCCTTTGTTGATGCCTCTGCGCGCCAATTGGAGGATAACGATGTTCAAATTTGGTGGGCTTATCGCAGTGCGTCGTCCTGACGAGATGAGTCGTGAGGGATTTCGGCCTTTTAAGAGACTCTTGGCCCCATAATCTGATTTCGTGATGCAGAATACTCGCAAAAATGCACGCTCCGGAGGGTACTACCCTGTTACGGTTTGAAATCCATGCACCATTTTATGCAATATATTAACGCATTTATGCAAAATGGCTTACATGCGTACATCTCGGGGTAGATGTTTGCCTCGAGGCTGCGTAAGTCATCCTGTCTATTGTGTCTTTTACAGGCGGCTGCGGTCCCGTTTGGGATCGCGGCCGTTTTGTTGTGGGTCAAATATGAACGTTGTGTTAATGACTCGGTGGACGGTGGTGTTTTTCGGTGAGCGGCGTATCCTTCCAACGGTTTATCTAGTGTGTCAGTTGAAAGGAAGAGGGCGCTCGTCATTGTTTGAATGTGAACTGCCGTTTGACCACAAGACGTTGCATTTGGAGCTCGAGGATAAGAACTTCGCGGGTGTGATGGAAGGTCATCAAAACGAGTTTAAGACCACGAAATCGCAGGAAGAGCTGGTAGAGGAGTCGCTTGCCAACCCTTATGGCTCGCCTTCGCTCGAGGAGCTTTGTGCTGGCAAGAAGGATATTGTCATCATTAGCTCCGACCATACGCGTCCCGTTCCCTCGCGTGTAACGATGCCTATTCTGCTGCATCACATCCATTCCGCTGCACCCGAGGCTCGCGTGCGTATTTTGGTTGCTACGGGTATGCACCGTCCGTCGACGCACGAGGAGCTCGCCAACAAGTACGGCGAGGAGATCGTTGCCAACGAGGAAATCGTTATGCACGTCGCGACTGATGACAGCATGATGAAAAAGATCGGCACCCTGCCTTCTGGTGGCGAGTGCATCATCAACAAGATTGCCGCCGACTGCGATCTGCTGCTTGCCGAGGGCTTTATTGAGCCGCACTTCTTTGCCGGTTTCTCTGGTAGCCGCAAGTCCGTCCTGCCTGGCATCGCCAGCTACAAGACCATCATGTACAACCACAACGGTCAGTTTGTGAACGATTCTCATTCGCGTGCCGGCAACCTGTGCCACAACCACGTGAGCGAGGATATGTTTGCCGCTGCCGAGATGGCTCACCTTGCC
>URHU01000153.1:0-3633 GCA_900547715.1 uncultured Collinsella sp.
TCTACACGCGTAAGATCGTCGGCAGCGTCAGATGTGTATAAGAGACAGCCCTTTCCGTCGTAAACCATCGAAATCGTAGTAAAAGCGCCGGCCGCATAATGCAGCCGGCGCTTGCATGTGCATATGCTAGCTATGATACCCCGAGCGGGGGCGCGCTCCTAGAATGTCGCGGACCACAGCCCGTGCAGGTTGCAGTAGGCATAGACGGTACCGGTCTTGGAGCCGCCCGCGAAAAACGTCGCGGGTTTCATGCCGGGCTCAAGG
The DNA here is from genome assembly GCA_900547715.1 of uncultured Collinsella sp. Lineage (GTDB taxonomy): Bacteria > Actinomycetota > Coriobacteriia > Coriobacteriales > Coriobacteriaceae > Collinsella. The sequence goes on from URHU01000153.1 coordinate 265, forward strand.
TAATGGACCTCTAAGCGGCCCTCGGCCTCAAGGGCGATCCACTCAATGTAGTGCTCGGGCAGGCTGGGGTGCTCGACCGAGCCAACGCGTGCGCGAATCACGTGACCGTCGCGCTCGGTCTCGACAACAGGCACGTGCTTCTCGTGCGCCGCGTCCTCAGTGTTTGCGGTCAGTTCCGTGCAACCGGCAGGGGTCGCAACGTCGTCGCTAAGGGCGGCGATGAGCTTGCCGTCGGGGTCCCTAAAGAATTTCGCCATGATGTTCTCCTTTGCTGATGTGCCAATGTTCTTGATGGTTCTTATGCCCAAAGGCAGACAAACCATCCACGGCATTGCAAATGAACACATAACGGATCAGGCAAGCGGTCGGGCCAAAATGCGTCGACCGTCCTGCCCGCTCCAGCAGTCCCACCCCGCGCGCGGCTAGCGCCCGTCGCCGCCGAGCAGCGCCAGAACATCCTCGCGCGTGAACAGTGCCGACGAGATGCCGTCGCCGCCGAGCACGCTGTTGACCAGGTCGCGCTTGGACTCCTGCATCTGCATAATGCGCTCCTCGATCGTGTCCTTGGCGATGAGCTTGTACACGGTCACGGTATGCTGCTGGCCGATACGATGTGCGCGGTCAGTTGCTTGGTCCTGCGCGGCCACGTTCCACCACGGGTCGTAGTGAATGACCACGTCGGCCGCCGTCAGGTTAAGGCCCACGCCGCCCGCCTTGAGCGAAATCAAAAAGACCGGAACCTCGCCCGCTTGGAACTGCGCGACCATCTTGGCGCGGCTCTCCTTAGACGAAGCGCCCGTGAGCTTAAGGAAGGCGATGTCCTCCTTGGCCAAGCGCTTACCGATGATATCGAGCATACCCGTAAACTGGCTGAACAACAGGATGCGATGCCCGCCGTCGAGTGCGCCGTGCACGAGCTCCATGCACGTATCGAGTTTGGCGCTCCCCGCCTTGTAATCCTCGTAGTGCAGACGCGGGTCGCAGCAGATCTGGCGCAGCTTGGTGAGCTCGGCGAGCACCTTGAGCTTGTCTTTCTTAAACTCGGATGACTCGCGGTGCTGCACCTGTTGGGCGATGCGGTCCTGGTTGGCCAGGTAGAGCTTGCGCTGCTCGCCGGTGAGCTGCGCCATGACGGTGTCCTCGATCTTCTCGGGCAGGTCGGCCACCACGTCTTCCTTGACACGGCGCAGCACAAACGGCGACACGAGCGCTTGCAGGCGGGCGGCACTGTCGCCCTCGGCATGCTCGACCGGGCTTTCGAAGCGCTTTGCAAACAATTCACGCGTGCCGAGCAGGCCCGGCATCAAAAAGTCGAAGATGCTCCAGAGCTCGGACAAGCGGTTTTCGATGGGCGTGCCCGTCAGGGCAAAGCGCACGCCAGCAGGCAGGCGCTTTGCGGCGCGCGCCACCTGCGTGAGCGGGTTTTTAATGTACTGGGCCTCATCGAGCACCACACGGGCAAAGTCCTGCTCGGCATACTCGTCGATATCGCGGCGCATGAGGTCATACGACGTCACGACCACGTTATGCTCGTCGGCGCCGGCTATCTGCACGCGGCGCTGCGCCTTGGCACCCACGATGGCGCACACGTCGAGCGAAGGCGCAAAGCGCTCCAGCTCGGCAGTCCAGTTATACACGAGCGACGCAGGGCACACCACGAGCGTGGGCTTGGTATCCCCCGCCTCCACGCGCGCCAGGATATGTGCGATCATCTGCAATGTTTTGCCCAGGCCCATATCGTCGGCCAAGATGCCGCCGAGGCCCAGATGCTCGAGCGAACCGAGCCACTGGTAGCCGTCGATCTGATAGCCGCGCAGTGTGGCCTTGAGCGAGACCGGCACCGTAAAGTCCATCTTGCCGAGCGTATCCAAGCGCTCGACGGTACGACGGAATGCAGCGTCGCGATCGGCCTCAAGCGCCGGCGTGCGCGCGAGCATGCTGTCGACAAACAGGGTACTCGACGCGGGAAGCGACACGCCGTCGAGCAGATCGACGGCATCGACGCCCAGGTCCTCGGCAAGACCAAACGCGGCGCGGGCACCCTCGTCCAGGCGTACGATGTCGCCCGACGTGAGACGCGCAAACGTCTGGTGGCGCTTGTACGAGTCCAGATAGATGGCAAGATCTGCCGCCGAAAGACCGCTCGCGCCCAGTTCAACATCGAGCAGGTTACTCTTGACGGTCGCGCGCACCGAAAGCTTGGGCGCGGGTCGCACCGAAATCTGGCGCAAACGGTCGCTGAGCATGACCTCACCCAGCTCGGACAGGGCGGACAGGCCCTCGGTCAGCAGGCAGAACAAGCTCTCGTCATCGCGCTCCTCAAACGCCAGACCGCCCTCGTAGAAATCGAAGTACAGGGCCGCCGTGTCCATAACACGAAACTCTGCCACCTCGTCGCGGGGCGGCACGCCGGGGCGTTGCTCTTCGAAGGGGCTGCCCGGAGCGCCCAGGCTAAAGAGATCTGCCGACCAGTCGCCGTAGGCAACCGTAATTTTGCAGGTCACAAGCCCATCGTCGACGCCGATCGCCATAGCAAAGCTCGGCTCGGGCGCCACGGTATCGAGCGCGGCGGGCGCGGTAAGGTCGGTATAGTCGCGCAAAATGGGCAGCGCCATACGACAGAACTCCCCCACCTGGTCGACAGCGATATGGATCGGCGTGCGACAGGGCAGTAAGCGCGATAGGAACGGCGCCGCATGCTGGGCAAACGCTACATCGGCGCGGCGCGCACGGCGGGTGTCGACCAGATAGGCAACGTCGCCCGAAGCAAAGCAGTATGCATCGGCCGGCAGGCGTAGATCGTAGCTGCCACCAGCCGCCGGCGCGATTTTGGCGGCAAGGAGCGGTGGGCGCTCAGACAGCGCCTCGTCCTCCCCTTCCGGAGGCATCTCAACCGCCACGTCATAGGTGCGATGCGTCGTCGTCCCCCGCGACCAGGCGGGCTCAAAAGAGATGGTCTGGCCGCGCAACAGGTCCAGCACATATACGATGCTATGCTCGGACAGCGGCAACTGACGCTCGGCGACAAAACCGCTGCGGGCAAAGTCGTACGACGCCGAACGCGAGCTTGTGATGTCATCGAGATAGGCAACTGTCGTCACGACAAGGTTGAGCAGCTTTGTCGACACGTCTTCGAAGGCTTCGGGCGTATGGACAAACGTGAGCTTCTTGCCGTACGAGAAGGTGCCGCCGCGCACGTAGGCATCGGCCATGCCGTCGATGTCCTTGACCACGTAGGAGACCGATCCACAGCGAATGCGAAGCTCGAGCGCCCAGCTAAAGCGCTCGGCAAACAGTGGATTGTAATACGGCACCAGCGCTGTCTCTTATACACATCTCCGAGCCCACGAGACAGGCAGAAATCTCGTA
>URHU01000154.1:0-3621 GCA_900547715.1 uncultured Collinsella sp.
TCTACACGCGTAAGATCGTCGGCAGCGTCAGATGTGTATAAGAGACAGGTCATGCTCGGTATTTCCGGCCCCATGGCTGCCATTAACCAGGGCATGATGGATTTCCTGCAGAGCCTCGGTAACTCCGGTCCGGTGATCCTTGGCCTGGCCATCGGCTGCATGTGCGCATTTGACATGGGCGGCCCGGTCAACAAGGCTGCTTACGCTACTGGCACCTTCCTGCTCGGTACCGCTCTCGAAGCTGGCGTCGGCACCGAGACCTACAACTTCGGCACCAACTTCATGGCTGCCGTCTCCGCCGCTTGCATCGTTCCGCCGCTGATCACCACCTTCGCCGTCGTTGTCGGCAAGAAGTACTTCAGCCAGGAGGATCATGACGCCGGTATCGTCAACCTTATCCTTGGTTGCACCCACATCACCGAGGGCGCCATTCCGTTCATGACCAAGAACATCTGGCCCGTCATGCCTATCATGATGGTCGGTTCTTCCATCGCTTCCATCTTGACCATCTTCTTCAACGTTCACGATCCGGCGCCTCACGGCGGCTTCCTGGTCCTGCCCGTTGTCGAGAACGGCCCGCAGTGGGTCCTCGCGATCCTCATCGGCGCCGTGGTCGGTGGCATCCTGTTCGTGGCCTTCAAGAAGTACGACTTCGAGAAGAACCAGAAGCCCGCTCCTGCAGCCAAGCCGGCTGAGGCCCCTAAGGCCGCTGCTGTCGAGGCCCCCAAGGCCGAGGCTTCTGACTTCGTGAAGGTCGAGAACGTCTTTGTCGCCGAGGACTTCGCTTCTCGTGACGAGGCTCTGAGCTTCGTTTCCAACCAGGCTGTCAAGGCCGGTATCGCCAGCGACGCCGACGCCGTGATGAACGCCTTCCTGGCCCGCGAGGCCGAGGGCACCACGGGCATGATGGAGGGCTTCGCCATCCCGCATGCCAAGTCCGACGCTATTACCGAGGCTGCCGTCATCGTCGTTAAGGACGAGTCCGGCGTGACCGGTTGGGATACCATGGACGGCGCTCCCGTCAACGTGGCTATCGCCCTGCTCATCCCCGGTGCCCAGGCCGGCACTACGCACCTCAAGATCCTGTCCAAGGTCGCCGAGGCGCTCATGGACGAGGACTTCCGTGCCACCGTCAAGGGTTCCACCGACGCCGCCGAGATCGCCAAGACGATCAACGCCCGCTTGGTCTAATTCCACGGTACGCGAATAGCATCGCCCCCTGTATATAAGGCGGAGCCCCTCTCCAGGGCCTCCGCCTTTTTTCTATCCCTCCCATAAGTTGCGGTGAAATAGGGACTGTTTAAACGGTTCAACCCCAAATTCAGTCCCTATTTCACCGCAACTTATAAAAGGGCATAGAGGGGGCCGCCTATCGAGTCCTTGTCGTGAACAGATCATCAGCCAGAATTCCTTTCAGCCGACATTACTTTGGACCGACTGGGTTTCCGCAGCTTGCTCGCCCACAGGGGCCCGCGCGCGGCCTGTGAGATTTATCGCGAGTTCCGCACGAGCCGAAGAGCACTTAATGTGCTCTTCGTGCGAGCAGGACTGTAGAGCAGGAAATCTCACAGGCCACGCGCGGGCCCCTGTGGGCGAGCAAGCGGACGACAAACACATCTGTCCAATAATTCGTCTGAAACATAATGAAAAACCGTTTGATGTGAGTTAATATAAACAACGTCGTGAATCTGACTCCTGCCACATGCATGACAGGGGTTAAACACAAAAAGGAGTCAATTATGGTTTCTGAGAAGGCTACCCTCGTTAATCCTCAGGGTCTGCACATGCGTCCGGCTGGTCTGTTCGCCTCCACCATGGGCAAGTACGCCTGTGACGTGACGGTCGTCACCCCCGAGAAGGAGGTCAACGGCAAGTCCCCGATGGCCCTTATGGCTGCTGGTATCCCCTGCGGTACCGAGGTCGAGGTCAAGTGCGACGGCGCTGACGAGGCCGAGGCTCTGGCTGCTGCCATTGAGCTCATCAAGAGCGGTCTTGGCGAGTAGAACTCAAACGGGTCGCATGTTGAACAACTAAGTTCATATTTGGGGGCGCAGTGACCTGTTGTAAGGTAGCTGCGCTCTTTTGTCATGGATATGGCAAAACGCTTTATCACATGACACGGAGAGAGGAATGGGAATGTATCAGGGAGTCAACGCTTCCGAGGGCATCGGTATCGGCACCGTCATGGTTGCCGTCGATCCCGACTTGACGTTTGAGCCGCACGAGGTTGCTGATTCGGCAGCAGAGAAGGAGCGCTATCAGTTCGCTCTTTCGGTCTTCTGCGAGAAGACCCAGGCTCAGGCCGACCACATGAAGGAGACGGTGGGCGAGGCCGAGGCCGAGATCATGAGCGGACACATTGTCCTGGCTCAGGACCCGGGCATGACCGACGCCATCAACGCCGCCATTGACGGCGGTACCTGCGCCGAGCAGGCGCTCATGGACACCTCGACCATGTTCGAGAACATGTTCCTGTCCATGGACGACGAGATGTTCCGTCTGCGCGCGGCCGACATCGCCGACATCCGCACCGGCATTCTGGCCGAGCTGCTGGGCAAGGAGGTCGTCGACCTCTCCGTCCTGCCCGAGAACACTGTCGTTGTCGTGCACGACCTCACGCCGTCCATGACCGCCACGATCGATAAGGCCCACGTTGCCGGTATCGTCACCGAGACCGGTGGCCGCACGTCGCACTCCGCGATCATTGCGCGCGCCCTCGAGATCCCGGCTGTCCTTTCGGTTTCCAACAGCTGCACCGCGCTGCGTAATGGCATGACCGTTGTCGTCGACGGTGGCAAGGGTATCGTCGAGGCCGATCCCGACGAGGAGACGCTCGCTGCCTACACTGCCAAGGCCGAGGCCTTCGCTGCCGAGAAGGCAGCCCTCGAGGCCTTCCGTGGCAAGCCGTCCGTGACTGCCGATGGCATCAAGAAGATCATCGCCTGCAACATCGGTAACCCCGATGACGTGCCCAACGCGCTCGATCACGACGCCGAGGCCATCGGTCTGTTCCGCTCCGAGTTCCTGTTCATGGACTCTGCTGAGCTTCCTTCCGAGGAGGAGCAGTTCAACGCCTACCGTAAGGTCGCCAGCGCGCTCAAGGGTGCTCCGGTCATCATCCGCACGCTCGATGTGGGTGGCGACAAGGAGATTCCGTATCTGCATATGGTCAAGGAAGACAACCCCTTCATGGGCTTCCGCGCCGTGCGTTACTGCCTGGCCAATCCCGACCAGTACAAGGTCCAGCTCCGCGCTCTGCTGCGCGCTAGCGCCTTCGGTGACGTCAAGATCATGATCCCGCTCGTCACCTGCGTCGAGGAGGTCTTGGCTGTCAAGGAGCTCGTCGAGCAGTGCAAGGCCGAGCTTACCGAAGAGGGTCGCAAGTTCAACGAGAACATCGAGGTCGGCATCATGGTCGAGACGCCCGCCGCTTCGCTGCTCGCAGACCGTCTTGCCGAGGTTGCCGACTTCTTCTCCATCGGCACCAACGACCTGATCGGCTACACCATGTGCGCCGACCGTGGTAACGACACCATCTCCAACCTGTACCAGGTTTACTATCCCGCCGTGCTCCTGTCTCTTATACACATCTCCGAGCCCACGAGACAGGCAGAAATCTCG
>URHU01000155.1:0-3605 GCA_900547715.1 uncultured Collinsella sp.
ACGAGATTTCTGCCTGTCTCGTGGGCTCGGAGATGTGTATAAGAGACAGCCGTTGGCATGCTGCCGCGCCCGACTTTTTGCGGGCGGGGAGTGCCGTGCCGCAGGTGCTGGGCCCGGCTTCGTGTGTAATCGAGAGAGCCAAGGACCGCTACCGCTTCCATCTGCTTGTGAAGTCGCCCGTGGGGTACCATGTCTCTGATGATATCGACGCCTGTCTCAAAGAGGTGGGCTCTGTGCGCGGCGTGAGCGTGAGCGTTGACGTCGACGCCTATGATTTGATGTAACAACCCGAAAGGATGGCCATGGAAGCCAACGGAATCGTACTGTCGCCTGACCCTCGTCTGCGCCAGGAGTGCGCCGTCATCGAGGAGATCACCCCGGCGATCGAGGCGCTTGCCGAGAAGATGAAGAAGATGATGTTCGAGAACGGTGGTTGCGGCCTAGCTGCCCCGCAGATCGGCGAGCTCATTCAGCTTGTCACCATCGACTGCGACTATAGCGACAAGAACGACTACGACCCGTACGTGCTTATCAACCCCGTGATCGTGGAGCAGAGCGACCATCTGGTGCCGTTTAGCGAGGGCTGTCTTTCCATTCCTGGCATTAGCTGCGAAATCGAGCGTCCCGACCATGTCGTCGTCGAGGCGTACGACTTGGACGCCAACCTGATTCGTTATGAGGCCACGGGCGACCTGTTCTGCGTGTGCCTGCAGCACGAGATCGATCACCTGCACGGCAACACCATGTTCGAGCGACTGAAGCCCATGCAGAGGCTCAAGGCAGTCAAGGAGTACCAGGACGCCCTGGCCCGCGGCGCTCGTCCGGGCGAGACGGAGTAGGTCCCTCCGTCCCCTTCCGCCGCAGGGCTTAGGTTTTGCTCCATGCTCAAACAGTCCTGCTCGCACGAAGAGCACATTAAGTGCTCTTCGGCTCGTGCGGAACTGCGCGTGGAGCAATAACCTAAGCCCTGCGGCGGAAGGGGACTGCGTTTTCGTGCTCCTCTTCGCCCGGGTGCCGTCGGGTCAGGGAAAGGCGTCTTCGCTGATAATTGCTTTGTTGGAAGGGCTGCTTTTATGCGGCTCTTTCTTTGGTTTTGGGTATATTTGTTTCTGTTGAATTGTTATTGCGGATGGGCTGAGTACTTGGCTTTCCGCTGTTATTTGTAGCCGCCTCGGCTCGTTGTTGAGAGGAGACTAACTTTTATGCGTATTGTGTTTATGGGTACGCCTGATTTTGCTGTGCCTTCGCTGACTTCACTTGTTGAGGCTGGGAACGAGATTGCGCTTGTTGTTACTCGTCCCGATGCTGTTCGTGGGCGTGGTAAGAAGCTTGAGCCTTCTCCTGTTAAGGCCAAGGCGCTTGAGCTGGGGCTGCCGGTTATTGAGGCCAATCGTATGACGCCGGAGGTAGTTGAGGCGCTTCAGGCTGCGCAGGCTGATATTTTCTGTGTGGCTGCCTATGGCTGCATTTTGCCTGATGAGGTGCTGCATATGGCGCCGCTTGGTATTTTGAATGTTCATGCTTCGCTGCTGCCTCGTTGGCGTGGCGCTGCTCCCATTCAGCGTGCCATTCTTGCTGGTGATGAGGTTGCTGGCGTTTCCGTTATGCGTATTGGGCATGGCGTGGATACGGGCGCTTATTGCGCGCAGGCGTCTACATCGGTTGCCGGTAAGCATGCCGAGGCGCTCACGATGGAGCTTGGTGAGCTTGGCGGTAAGTTGCTTGCCGATACGCTTCCCTCGCTTGCCGATGGCTCGGCTGTTTGGACTGAGCAGGATGAGTCGCTCGTTACTCATGCTGCCAAGATTTCTAAGCAGGAGATGCGTCTTGACCCTCAGATGGCTGCACTTGATTGTGTGCGTCATGTGCTTGCCTCGTCCGACACCGCTCCCGCTCGTTGTGTGATTGCCGGCAAGACCGTGCGCGTGCTCGATGCAGCGCCGGCAGATGTGTCGCTTGGCGAGGGGCTCGTCGCCGTTCAGGCCAAGCGCGTCTACCTGGGCCTGTCCGACGGCGCAGTCGAACTGCTCGAGGTTAAGCCCGATGGCAAGCGTGCCATGGCTGCTTCTGCCTGGGCTGCCGGCCTGCAGGGTGCCGACCTTACGTGGGGTGTACTGTCATGAGCAAGTTATCTCCCGCGCGCAAGCTTGCGCTCGATGTGTTGATGGAGGCCGATCGCCGCGGTATGTACGCACGCGACGTGTTGTCTTCGCGTGCTTCCGCCAAGGCCATTGACCAGCGCGATTCCGCTTTTGCCGCTCGTTTGGCGCTCGGTGTTGCCGCCACGCAGGGCATTTTGGATGAGTTGCTCGATCAGTTTTTGGATAAGCCCAAAAAGGTCGCGCCGCGCGTTCGCATGGCGCTTCGCATCTCGGCCTTCGAGATGCTCTACCTGCATACGCCCGGCCGCGTTGCCGTAAGTCAGGGTGTTGAGCTGGTACGCAGTGGTGCGAAGTCTGCCGCGGGCCTGGCTAACGCGGTGTTGCACAAGGTTGCGGACAACGTTGAGGACTTTGCCACGGCATCCGACGTTGATGAGTCCGAGCGCCGCCTGGTTCGCCTTTCGCGTTTGATGGGTCTTCCTCGCTGGCTGTGCGCTCGTATTATGGCCTCGTTCGATACGCCCGAGGGCGCGCTGAACTTTGCCGGTAATCTGGCTCCCGCGCCGCTTGCGCTGCACGAGAATGCGTTTGCGACCAAGCCCGATCCGTTTATTTCCCAGCTTGTGGCACCCGTGTTCCCGGGCTGCCATGCTCCGGTCGATGCTCAGGTTACGGTTGCGTCCGGCGTGTTTGAACGCGCCGCTGCCGTTGCCTCGGACCTCAACGCTCAGCTTATCGCTACTGCGGCGACACGTCCCGGTCGTTGCCTGGAGATTGGCGCCGGTCGCGGTACCAAGACCTATGTGATGATGTGCCAGGCCAAACGTGCCGGGTACGAGCACCAGCATACCGCGCTCGATCTGCATGATCGCAAGTGCGATCAGAATCTCGCGCGCCTGCATAAGGCGGGTATTACGGGTGTTCGTACGGTGTCGGGCGATGCCTGCGAGCTCAATGAGGTGCTTACGTCTTTTGACGCGATGCTTGGCGAGCCCGCCCTGTTCGACACGGTGTTTATCGATGCGCCGTGCTCTGGCACTGGCACCATGCGCCGTCATCCCGAGATACCGTGGCGTCTGACCGAGAATGACGTTACGACTGAGCTGCCCAAACTGCAGCTGACGATGCTCAAGGAAGCAGCCGCGCGCGTGGCTGCAGGCGGTGAGCTTATCTATGCCACCTGCTCGGTTTTTGATGAAGAGAACACGCAGGTCGTGGATGCTTTCCTGGCCTCTCCCGAGGGTGCCGGCTTTACCGTGGCACCGCTCTCCGAAACCCAGATTCTGCAGCTCCCCGAGTACGATCACGCCAAGAGCCTCGTCACCCTGCGCCAAAACGCTCGTGGCCTCTTCCAAAGCGTCCCCGTAAACGCCGACTCCTACGACGGCCACTTCTGCGCCCGCCTTGTCCGCAAATAACTACTAAGTTGCGGTGAAATAGGGATTGAAGGGGGTGCGGACAGAAAGTTGGACCGCGGGGCGGTCCGGACTGGAGGTTCGCATG
>URHU01000156.1:0-3588 GCA_900547715.1 uncultured Collinsella sp.
GGCAGCGTCAGATGTGTATAAGAGACAGTGGCGTCGAAGGTCGTCGGCAGCAGCGCGCACTCGGTTCGGCCACACCACTGGTTGGCGCACCAGCTAACAACCGAGCAGGTTGCGGCATCGCCAACGGCGACAACCAGATCGTCGCAGGTAATGCCGTTGGCAGACAGGGCGCCAAAGATCGCATCGGCATCGGCCAGCGTGGCACCAGCAGGCGAAAGCTCAAGGACGAGCAGCGACACGGCAAAACCGGCGTCGACCAGAGCATGCTCGACGACCTCACCAAAACGCTCGGATGTGGCGTCGTTCCAAACCACCATCGCGCGCTTAGGCTTGCCCACAGCCGAGGAAAACATGCGCGACAGCTCATCGAACGCGCCCAATCCGACGCGGACATCGACACTGCGGTTTTGGAAATTGATCAGTTGACGGCGAATCATAGCAGCCCACGCTCCAAAAGCATCTCGGCACAAAGGTAGGAAACGTCCTCGAAGGACTTGTTGCGAATATCAAGGGTAAGGTCGGCGGCCTGGCGATACAGCGGACGGCGATGCTCAAACAGGCGCGCGGCATGCTCGGGCGAGCGGAAATCGGGGCGCGTGTCGGACCGACGAATCTGGCGAATTGAATCCTCAAAGTCGCCCTCGAGGTACACGCACGTACCCATTTCGTGCATCAGCTCAATATTCACCGGCGTTTCGACGATACCGCCCCCGCACGAAACCAACAGGCTGCGCTCGCTTTGGAGCGAACGGAGCGCCGAGGTCTCGAGCTCGCGAAAACGACCCTCACCCTCGGTCTCAAAAATCTCGGTTACCGACTTGCCGCAACGGCGCACGACCAGGCGGTCGGTATCGATAAAACGCCGCTTGAACATGGTTCCGACGTTGCGCGCGAGCGTCGATTTGCCCGCGCCCAAAAAGCCGATAAAGAAGATATGGTCGCAGCCGTGTTTGGTGTGCTGGGACATAGCGAGACCTATTCCTCGCAGGGAAGGTCGCGCAGGGCCCGGCGCTCAAAGATACGGAAGATCTGCGTATACCACAGGTCCTGCGTCGCCTGCGGCTTAACCAAGATGGTATCGACGCCGGCGAAGTTACCGCTCCACACGTCCGTGTAGAGCTGATCACCGATCAGCACCGCCTCGTCGGCCGTGGCGCCGAGGCGCTTAAGACCCGCCTTGAGGGCAAACGGCGCCGGCTTCATGGCGTGGCTGATGGCCTCGAGCCCCAACTCGCGTGCAGAGCTCATGACCTGGTCGCGATGCCAGTTGTTGGACACCATGCACAGCTTAAAGCCTTTGGCGCGGGCGGCATCGAGCCAAGCGGAAACCGCGGCGGGAACCTGCTCGGTATCGCGCGGCACCAGGGTGTTATCGCGATCGAGCAGAATGGCGCGTTTGCCGTCGGCCCACAGGGTTTCGAGGTCGATGCGATCGACCGAGGCAACGTATCGTTTGGGGCTAAAAATCCTCATGCTAATTCCAAGACTGTTGGTGCTCTTCGTAGGTTTGCGAGAAATACTCCTCGTCCTGCGTAATGTAGAAATACAGGTCATCGGAGTCGGTCGGCTCAAGGGTGGCCTTGAGCGCCTCGAGCGACGGAGAGCAGATGGGCGTGGGCGGCAGGCCCTCGTGCTTATAGGTGTTATACGGGCTATCGCTCTGCAGGTCGTCGGCGGTAACCTCGCCGCCGGTGACATACATCATGGTCGCATCGCTGTCGAGATAGCGCAAACCGTCGAGCTTTCCGGCAAGGCGGTTGTAGAAAACCGAGGCCACATGCGCACGTTGATCGGCGTTGAGGCCCTCGCGCTCAACGATCGAGGCAAGGTTAACGATGTCGTAGTCGGACATCTCCACACCGTAGCGTTCCTTGATCTTGGCTTCGCAGCTCGCAAAGTCAAGCGACTTGTACTCGGTCTTAAACTGATCGAGCATAGCGCGAATCACGCCATCGGCCGTCGGCGAATCACCCAGCGAATAGGTCTTGGGGAACAAGAAACCCTCGAGCGAGTCGTTGGCGGCGCCCTTAAGGAAGCTATAGTCGTCCACGTAGTTGGAGGCCTTGGCCTGGTTGAGGAAGTCTTCCTTAGAGATGCTGTCGTAGGCCTGGGCCACACGGTCGGCGACTTGATCGACCGTCAGGCCCTCAGGGATAGTCAGCGCATTGGAGCCCGCGTTGGGGCCTTCCATGAGCTGCTGAACAACCTTGGTCGCATCCATGAGTGTGGTGAACGAATAATCACCAGGCTTGAGCGACATATCGGCGTTGAGCTTTTTCACCGCCGCATAGTAATCCTTGGGATTTTCTACGATATGGTTCTCGGAGAGAATCGAGGCGATCGTATCGCCCGAAGCACCATCGGGAATGGTCACCGTAACCTGCTGACCAGCCGTGACCTTCGTATCCTCACCAGCAAAGAAGCCCTTGACGGCCGGCACGACAAAGAAGGCGATCGCAGCAAGCGCGAGCACCGCCACCACAACGCCGATAATCATGGGAACCGGAGAACTCTTCTTTTGAGCAGTGCGACGAGCATGCGTGTTGTAGCTCGAGCGGGTCGCCGGAGCAACGCCATGCGAACCGCGAGCGTGATGCGAATGCGATTGAGGGGCCTGAGTTCGCTGAGTAGGTGCCTGCTGCTTAAAGCGGGTACCGCCTGCAGGCTGGGCCGTACGAGCAGTGGGCTGCTGAGCCGCGTGAGAAGCCGAATGCTGAACCGAACGAGCAGAAGGCTGCTGACCCGTCCGTTGAACAGGTTGGGCCGAACGAGAGAAGGACTGCGCCGGGCGCGCGGCAGGCTGAGCTGCGCGCTGCGTCGGCTGTGCCGGACGCTGGCCAGGCTGGGCAAGGCGCGACGCCGGCTGCTGTGTACGATTCGGCTGGCGCGGATCGGAAGCACTAGGCATGCGAAACCTCCTCGTTTTTACGATCGAGCCACGTCTGCAAAAACAGGCTGGCGGCAATCATGTCGATCTTGCCCCTCATCTGCTTTTCGTTGAGTCCCTGCTCGCGCAGGATACGCTTGGCCTCTTGCGAGGACAGACGCTCGTCCTCAAACTCCAACGGAAGATCGAGCTCGTCGGCAATCTTTTGCGCCACAGCGGCAACGCGCTCGGCCTGAGGGCCGGGCTCACCGGCCATGGTCAGGGGACGTCCGCTTACCAGGATGTCGGGCTCATAGTCCTCAACCAGGTAGCGGAACGTCTTGGCCATACCGGTGACCTCGGCAGCCGGAAGCACCTTGACAGGCATCGCCATCTTGCCATCACGGCTCGAGACGGCGATGCCAATCCTGGTCTCCCCTATGTCCAGCGCGAGCGCAACCACAGCGACTTCTTAGATTCTTAGGCGCCGAGCGCGGTCTTAGCGGCCGCGAGGGCATCGGCGATGCCGGCAGCATTCTTGCCACCGGCCTGGGCCATGTTGGGACGACCGCCACCGCGACCGTCGACCAGACCCGCGATCTGCTTGATCACGTTACCGGCGTGGAAACCGGCCTTGACGGCGTCATCGGAGCCGGCAGCGAGCAGGGCCGGAGCTGTCTCTTATACACATCTCCGAGCCCACGAGACAGGCAGAAATCTCG
>URHU01000157.1:0-3572 GCA_900547715.1 uncultured Collinsella sp.
GAGATTTCTGCCTGTCTCGTGGGCTCGGAGATGTGTATAAGAGACAGGTATTCGGTACTGGGTCTGCTGCTGTGGTTCTGCATGTTCAAGAGCGGCGTACATGCCACGCTTGCTGGCGTCATCTTGGCCTTTACCATCCCGGCCAAGTGCGGCGTTAAGCTCGATAGCCTCACCGATTGGTTGGGCGAGTGCCTGCCGCTGCTCGATGACCGCTACGACGACGAGGCACACATCCTGGGCCAGCATGACTTTACCGTCTCGACCACCAAGGTCGAGCGCGTCATGCACCGCGTGACCCCGCCGCTCATCCGCATGGAGCGTCTGATCTCCACGCCGGTCAACTTTGTGATTCTGCCGATTTTCGCGTTCGTCAACGCACAGGTTCGCCTAGTGGGCGTGGACATGAGCACGCTGCTCACCGACCCGGTGACGCTCGGCGTGTACTTTGGCATGCTGCTGGGCAAGCCGATCGGCATCTTTGGCATGACGTTCGCCTTGGTCAAGCTCAAGGCTTGCGAACTGCCTCATAACGTTAACTGGCACATGATCGCCGGTGTGGGCATTCTGGGCGGCATCGGCTTTACCATGTCGATTCTCATCAGCGGCCTTGCCTTCCCGACGGCCCAGTTTGAGGTTCTGGCTGCCAAGGCCGCTATTCTCGCCGGCTCTGTCACCGCGGCCGTACTTGGCATGATCTACATGAGTGTGATCTGCAAGCACCCCGCGCCCAAGAACGAGTAGGCGCGTAGAAACAGACGCCAGAGCCTGCTCGAGCGCGTGTAAAACGCGGTTTTGAGTGGTACTTGCCACCTGCCGGACACCCCAGTGGCCAAAAAACGCCGTTTGTGAGTACTGTCACAAACGGCGTTTCATTTTAGGCGCGAAAAATAATGTACAAATCTATTCTGTCTGTGCATTAACGATTGCGTGGCTGGACGAAAAATGCTGATGCATCCTTCCAAAACCGGACACAAAAGGCCAAGACTGGCCTTTTTAATTCAAAATCGCTGTTACTAAAAAAGTAACAGTACTCATATTTGCTATTTTTTGACCACAGGCCCCAATGACTAGGTTTATTCCACGGTGCCGTAGATGGCGCCCCAGCCGTGGGCGGCCAAGGCGGAGTTGAGCTGGTCGCAAAGTGACTGGCGGTCGTAATAGCCGGGCGGTAGCAGGTTCACGATTTCCATGAGATCGGGCGCCAGGTCCAAGATTTCGGCCTGTACGATCAGATCCAGGCGGTCGATGGCGTGGCGGTCGTAAAACAGTCCGTCGACCAGGCGCTGAAGGTCGCCGAATTCCTCGGCCTGGAACGATCCGTACTCCATAGTGCCTCCTTGGGCGCTTCATGCCGGCATGCGCGGCGATTCGTAATTCATTGCGATGGACTTAATCTATCACGGCTTCATAACGTTGCGACGGTGGCGGTCTATACTTAGAAGAATTGCAACGTACCGCTTCGTGAAAGGTCGCACCCATGCAGACGATCTACCAGAAGATGGAAACCACCGAACTCGATGCCGCCATCGAGGCGCTCAAAGCCGAGGTCGCCGAGGTCAAGGCCAAGGGCCTGGCGCTCGACATGGCCCGCGGCAAGCCGTCGCCCTCCCAGGTGGACATCTCTCGACCCATGCTCGATATCCTCAATGCCGATGCCGACCTGCACGACGGCAACGTCGACTGCTCCAACTACGGCTGCTTTGAGGGCATTCCTTCGGCGCGCAAGCTAGCGGGGGAGTTTTTGGGTTGCCCCGCCGAGCAGACGCTCGTACTGGGTTCGTCGAGCCTTTTGATCGAGCATGACATCGCCGGCATGTTCTGGCGCTGCGGCTCGTGCGGCAGCGAGCCCTGGGAGGCTTACGAGGCCGCGCACGACGGCAAGAAGGTCAAGTTCCTGTGCCCGGTTCCCGGCTACGACCGTCACTTTGGCATTACCGCCGACCTGGGCATCGAGAACGTCCCCGTCGCGATGACCGACAACGGCCCCGACATGGACGAGATCGAGCGCCTCGTTGCCGCCGACGACTCCATCAAGGGCATCTGGTGCGTGCCCAAGTATTCCAACCCCACGGGCATCACCTTTAGCGAGGACACTGTGCGCCGCCTGGTCGAGATGCCCACGGCCGCGCCCGATTTCCGCATCTTCTGGGACAACGCCTACTGCGTGCACGACCTGTACGACGAGACCGACGAGCTCGCCAACATCTTTGACCTCGCTCGCGCGGCGGGCACCGAGGACCGCGTGGTGGCCTTTGCCTCGACGTCCAAGATCACCTTCCCGGGCGCCGGCATCGGCTTTATCGGTGCGAGCCCCGCGGTCATCGCCGAGTTCTCCAAGCGCCTGAAGGCCGGCCTCATCAGCGCCGACAAGCTCAACCAGCTGCGTCACGTGCGCTTCCTTCCTACCATCGAGGCGGTCAAGGAGCACATGAAAAAGCATGCCGAGTTCCTGCGTCCGCGCTTTGAGGCCGTCGAGCGCAAACTCACCGAGGGCTTGGGCGAGACGGGCTGCGCCACCTGGACGCACCCCCGCGGCGGCTACTTTGTAAGCTTCGATGGTCCTGAGGGCTCGGCCCAAAAGGTCGCCGCGCTTTGCGCCGACCTGGGCGTCAAGCTTACGCCGGCCGGTGCTACCTGGCCCTATGGCAAGGACCCGCGCGACACCAACATCCGCATCGCGCCGAGCTATCCCACGGTCGAGGACCTGGAGGCCGCGCTCGATGTGCTGGTGCTGGCCGTTAAGCTTGTCGCTGCCGAGCTTGCGCGTGCCGAGCGCGCCTAACGCGCGGCTTCCCGTACTATCCGCACTATCGATACGTAAAGGAGCGTATACATGGATTTGGGTATTTCCACCAACCCCACGCCAGAGCTCTACACCATTAAGGTGGCCGGCGAGATCGATATCTCTAACGCCGATAGCCTGCGCAATGCCATCGACCTGGCGCTCGAGCAGCCCACTGAGGCCGTTGAGCTCGATTTTGCCCAGGTGAGCTACATCGATTCGACGGGCATTGGTGTGCTCGTGGGCGCCGCGCACCACGCGGCCGACCACGACAAGCGCTTTAGCTGCACCAATGTGCAGCCCCCGGTGATGCGCGTGGTTCAGCTGTTGGGTGTCGACCAGGAGATTTCGATTACCGCTGCATAACCTTTGCCCTCAAAAGGGCGTGCCGTTTGGCATATGTTTGTGATGCGCTCGGACGTTTTGGCGTCCGGGCGCTATACTTGACCGAATGAATAGACGAGTTCCGGCCGAATGGCGCGGTGCGGGCTCGACTCACATCGAGCCTTGGAGGTATGTGTGTTTGGTATTGGAGAGGGTGAGCTCGCGATCATCGTGGTCTTCGGCTTTTTGCTGTTTGGCCCGGATAAGCTCCCACAGATGGGCCGCACGATCGGCCGTGCCATCCGTCAGTTCCGCGAGACGCAGGAAAAGATGACGGCCGTTGTTCAGTCCGAGATTATCGATCCGGTGAGTGAGGCCGCTTCGGCACCGGTCAAGCCCAAGAAGACTGCCGTCGATGACGATTCCGATGCGGACAAGGACTGTCTCTTATACACATCTGACGCTG
>URHU01000158.1:0-3543 GCA_900547715.1 uncultured Collinsella sp.
CGTCGGCAGCGTCAGATGTGTATAAGAGACAGAGACCGATACCATGGACACCTTCACCTGCTCCAGCTGGTATTACCTGCGCTATACCGACCCGCACAACACCGAGCTGCCCTTCTCCCGCGAGGCCGCCGACCGTTGGATGCCTGTCGATAACTACATCGGCGGCATCGAACACGCCATTCTGCACCTGCTCTACAGTCGCTTCTTTACCAAGGCCCTGCGCGACCTGGGCCTGCTGAGCGTGGACGAGCCCTTCACCAACCTACTGTGCCAAGGCATGGTTAAGGACGAGAACGGCGACACCATGTCCAAGTCCAAGGGCAATGTCGTGCCCCCGAGCTCGGTCATCGAACCTTACGGCGCCGACACCATGCGTTTGGCGATCCTGTTTATCGCCCCGCCCGAGAAGGACTTCGACTGGGATCCCAAGGCCGTTGAGGGCGCCAACCGCTTCATCAAGCGCGCCTGGCGTATCGTTTGGCAGCTCGTTCAGTCCGGCGACGCCAACGTGGCTTTCGACAAGTCCGCACTCGACGAGGTTGCGATGAAGCTCTATCGCGAGCGTCACCGCACCATCGCCAAGTGCACCGAGGACTTCGATCGCGGCCAGTTCAACACCGCCATCTCGGCCGTCATGGAGCTCGTCAACGCGGCGAGCGCCTACCTCAACGCCACCGAGGGTACCGCCCGCGACAAGGCGCTGTGCTACGGCGTGGCTAAGGATATCGTGAGCGTCCTTGCCCCCATTTGCCCGTTCTGGGCCGATGAGCTGTGGCACGAGGCGCTCGGCTGCGAGGGTAACGCCTACACCGCCGCCTGGCCCGAGTTCGACCTGGCCGAGTCCGTTGAGGACACGGTGCAGATCGTGGTCCAGGTGCTCGGTAAGGTCCGCGGCCGCGTCGACGTTGCCCGCGATGCCTCCAATGAGGATATGCAGGCTGCCGCCGAGGCCGCCGTCGCCAAGTGGCTCGACGGCAAGACGGTCGTCAAGGCCATCTGCGTGCCCGGCAAGCTGGTCAACCTGGTGGTCAAGTAAGCATTGCGCGCTTAACTGACGCATAAAAGACGAGGGGCGATCCGGTTGGGTCGTCCCTCGTTTTTCATGTACCTGCCCTGATGCCTGCGGTCAATTGTCCTATTCTTGTGGAGAAGCTGTGCGCACGCTGAACTGCAGATTCGTACTGTGCTTGCACGTTTCCGCAGCTATTGGTATAGTTTGCTTGCAAATGAAGTTGTAATTGAAAGAAGTGGGGTTTCGGCCCCGCTTCTTTTTTGTATGGATGGAGGTGCCGCAATGGTCAAGACCAAGACCGAGCAGGCGATCATCGACGCGCTCGAGGCCGTCGCTCCCCAGCACGATGTCGACATCGTCGACGTCGAGCTCGTGGGTGCCACCAAGGCCCCCTGCGTGCGCGTGCGTATCGAGGGTGCCGAGGGTCAGAGCCTGTCGCTCAACGACGTCACGGCCAACACCAAGTGGGTCGGCGATGTGATTGAGGAGCTCGACCCCATCTCTTCGAGCTATACGCTCGAGGTGTCGAGCCCTGGCATGGCGCGCCCGCTACGCCGCCCGTGCGACTTTGCCCGCTTTGTGGGCGAGAACTGTGAGCTCACCTCCACCGCCACCGAGGGCCGTCGCAAGTACGCCGGCAAGATTGCCGCCGCCACCGAGGCGAACGTGACCCTCGAGCTCGAGGACGGCGAGTCCGTCACCCTCGATTTCTCTGATGTTAAAAAGTGCAAGTTGAAGCCCACCTACGACTTCAAGCCCGCGAAGGAAGGAAAGTAAGATGGCAGCATCCGACATGATGTCCGCCCTGATGGAGCTTTGCCAGGAGAAGCACATCGACCAGCTCTACCTGATCGACCGCCTGGAGCAGTCGCTCGCTAAGAGCTATGCCGAGATCCTGCATCTTGAGTGGGGCGCCAAGGTGACCATCGACCGCACCACCGGCAAGATCTACGTCTACCGCCTGGAGCCGATCGACGATTCCATGGACGAGGAGGGTAACTTCACAGAGTTCGAGGAGATCGACGTCACCCCCAAGAACACGAGCCGCATCGCCGCCCAGCACGCCAAGGCCGAGATCAACGCCATCGTGCGCAACTCCGCCCGCGAGCAGATCTACGAGGAGTTCTCCGGCCGCATCGGTGACCTCATCAGCGGTACCGTGCTGCAGTCCACGCCCGACTTCACGATCGTCAAGATTCGCGAGGGCGTCGAGGCCGAGCTGCCGCACTTCGACCAGCGCCGTTACGAGAACGAGCGCAACGAGCGTCCGATGGGCGAGCGCTACCTGCACAACCAGCACATCAAGGCCGTGATTATCGACGTTCGCGACCCCAACTCCAACCTGCAGCCGGTTCGTGGCGAGCACAGCCGTCCGCCGATTGTCATCTCCCGTACTCACCCCGAGCTCATGCGTCGTCTGTTTGAGCAGGAGGTGCCCGAGATCTATGAGGGCACCGTCCAGATCAAGTCGATCGCCCGCGAGCCCGGCCAGCGCTCTAAGGTCGCCGTCCACTCGCTCGACGACCGTCTGGATCCCGTGGGCGCCTGCGTCGGCCCCAAGGGCAGCCGTGTTCGCGCTGTCGTGGGCGAGCTCCGTGGCGAGCGCGTCGACGTCATCCTGTGGGATGCCGATCCTGCCGTCTACGTCGCCAACGCCCTGTCGCCCGCTAAGGTCACCCGCGTCCTCATCGACGAGGAGAAGGCCTACGCCGGCGTCATCGTGCCCGACGACCAGCTGTCCCTCGCCATCGGCAAGGAGGGCCAGAACGCCCGCCTCGCCGCGCGCCTGACCGGCTGGCACATCGACATCAAGTCCGAGACGCTTGCTGCCGACATCCTCAAGAACGTTCCCGTTCACGAGGAGCCCGCCGCCGACCTGATCGGTGACGAGGAGGACGAGGACGTCCGCCGCTGCGAGTACGTGTCCGAGGACGGCATCCAGTGCCGCAACCAGGCTCGTCCCGGCTCCCGTTTCTGCGGTGTCCATGACACCGACGCCTTCGATGATGCGGAGGACCTGATCTAGCGCGCGGTTGCGCCGGGCGGGTCCCGGCGCGTCTCCCACGCTCGTTCAGTCTCTAGGCACCCAAGGTGCCAGAAAGGGTAGGTGAAGTCATATGGCAAAAGTCCGTGTGTCCACCCTGGCCAAAGAGTTCGGCATGACCTCCAAGGAACTGATGGGTCATCTCGCCGATATGAAGATTCCCGCTAAGTCCGCTTCCTCCACCTTGGAGGACGCTTATGTCGCTATGGTCCGCAAGCAGCTCGCCTCGGTGATCGAGGCCCGCGCTCAGGAAGTCGAGGCCGCTAAGCAGGCCGAGGAGCAGGCGGCTGCCGCCGAGGAGGCTGCACGCGCCGCCGAGGCCGAGCGCGAGCGCATCGCCGCCGAGAAGGCACGCGAGGAGGAGCGCCGCCAGTTTGCCGCAGCCCAGGCTGCCGAGGAGGCCGCCCGCGCCGAGGCCGAGGCCAAGAAGAAAGCCGCTGTCTCTTATACACATCTCCGAGCCCACGAGACAGGCAGAAATCTCGTA
>URHU01000159.1:0-3533 GCA_900547715.1 uncultured Collinsella sp.
TCTACACGCGTAAGATCGTCGGCAGCGTCAGATGTGTATAAGAGACAGGTCTGAGGTTCTTGGTGCCGATCTGATCCTTAAAGTTGTGGATGCCTCTGACGAGGACTACGAGCGCCAGCTCGAGGCAGTCGATCGCGTTCTTGACGAGATCGGCGCTGGAGAGCGTTTAACGCTGACCGTATTCAATAAAATCGATCTTCTCGATAGCGTTGATCGATTGAGTTTCCGTCGTCGCTATCCCGAGGCTGTGCTGTTCTCGGCCCAGACGGGCGAGGGACTCGACGATCTCGTCGACCGTATTGCTCGTGAGGCGGCTGCCACCGATGTGTTGCTCTCCGCTGATATCCCGTATCGTGAGGGCGCCCTCATCACGCTGGTGCATGAGCAGGGAACCCTTCTGCATGAGGAATATCTAGAGGACGGAGTTCGCATTGTGGCGAAGTTGCCGGCCCGAATCGCGCCGCGTCTAGAGCGTTACCGCACCGAGTAGGCGAGCTCCAAAATGCCCAGAATGATGGGCTGATGCAGCAGATAAAAGGGGAGTGCATGACGTCCAAGGCTGGCGAGCGCCGGCAGGGGGTTGGCGTAGGCCCAACTTGGGGCGGTCTTACCGATTCCCTGCGCTATGTGTGCGGCGAAGTATCCTGCAAGATACATAAAGATAAACGGGATGATGGGGTAGTAATCACCTGAGATAAATCCAGGGCTCGGAAATCCTAGCCACGCCAGGTATGGGACAGGGTAGGTCGTCTTGGGGATGCTCCAGGTGAGGGCGAACAACACAAGGCATAGGGACATGCCCCATCTCGCCGAAATCTTTTTAAGGACGGGATCGGTCAACGCGACGATGCCGGTACATGCGGCCATACAGTAGATGATGCCAAAATTAACCGAATCGTCGACTGAGACAAGTGTTGTTGCCAACCAGACGACGAGTGCTGCTAAGGCGTATTTGGCGGCACGTTTGATATTGTTGCGCGAAAGAGTGCACATCCAACCCGCGATAAACAAGAATACCCAGCTGATGCTGGCGCGCCAGATGTCTTGAAAGACAGTCTGGGTAAACCAGGGCATATCCCAACCGTACAGGTAGGCGAGATCGTAGCAAGCGTGAAAACCTGCCATTGAAATCATCGTAAACCCGCGGACGGTATCAAAGATGGTGATGCGTTTTTGCATTACGAGAACCGGCGCATCAAGCCGACGACTTTGCCCAAGATAACGGGATTCGTTGCATAGATAGGCTCCATGGTGTCATTCTCGGGCTGCAGGCGTACGCGTCCCTGCTCCTTGTAGAACGTCTTGACCGTCGCTGAACCATCAATCATGGCCACGACAATTTCGCCGTTCATGGCGCTCTTTTGTTCACGGACGATGATGTAATCGCCATTGAAGATGCCGACATTGATCATTGAGCTCCCATGCACCTCAAGGATAAAGGAACCCTGATCGGTGGCGATTTCGGTCGGGATAGTAAAAGTGTCTTCGATATTCTGCTCGGCCAGAATGGGAATCCCAGCCGCGACGCGACCAACGAGCGGTAGCGAGACCGTTCCGCGAGGTGCGGTGGGCTCGTCAGATTTAGAAATTGAGACAGAGGAACCGTCCTCGTTAAAGAGTTCCAGGGCGCGCGGTTTGGTGGCATCGCGCTTGAGTAGCCCGCGCGCCTCCAGGGCAGATAGATGGGCGTGCACGGTGCTGGGGGAGGAAAGGCCCACAGCAGAAGCCATCTCGCGCACGCTGGGCGGATAACCCTTCTCCTGCTGATATTCCTTGATGAAGTCGTAAATTTGCTGCTGACGCTTGGTAATTTTGCGAGCCATCAGGGCATCCTCTCTACCCATGTCAAACAAATGTTCGAATTTTGCTTGACAGGAACAACTGTTCGAAGATAATAATAACCGAACATTCGTTCTCGCGCCAGACATTTTTGTCCGCGCGGCTTGATAAAACTGTTCTCAGCAAAACACGCGAGAGGAGAACATGATGAACGCAACGAATATGGTCCAGGGAAACCTCGCCCTTAAGCTCGAGACGCCTGCAGAATACACTTTTACGGTTGTTCAGGGTGGCCGCTCCGGCTTTCAGCCTTTGACCGTAAAGCCTGCTCGCAATCAGCAGGCTGTAGCCGCGCCGGCCCGCGTTGCCCTGAAGGTTCCGACGATTGTCGCCGTTGCCGTTGCGCTTACGCTCTTCTTTGTCCTCGCTACGTCGGTCTTTAGCGCTCGTCACGCCGCGTATGCCGAGTCCGTTTCCAACGTTACCTACGAGACCATTCGCGTTCAGCCTGGTGATTCTCTTTGGTCGCTTGCCGAGGAATATCCAATCGAAGGCCTTTCCACGCAAGAGACTTCCGACATGATCCGTAACGTCAATCATCTGGAGCATGGTTCGCTCGCCGCCGGTGCGCATCTTAAGGTTCCTGCTCGTTCGTAATCATTATCGCGCTGCGCATGGTACCCTTGTTATCGTTTAAGAGGAGGTACCATGCGCTGTCCCAAATGCGGCAAGGCACATACCCGCGTCGTTGATTCCCGTATGCAGGAGTCAAATAACACCATTAAGCGCCGTCGCGAATGTTGCTCGTGTAATTACCGCTTTACAACGTTCGAGCGATGCGAAGACCCAATCGAGGTCATTAAGTCAGACGGAACTAAGCAGCGGTTCGATCGCAATAAGCTGCTCGTCGGCTTGATGCGCGCCACCATCAAGCGTGATATCGACACTAAGAAGCTCAATGAGATTATCGATGACATCGAGGTCGAGCTGCGCTCTCGCACGCTGACGGCCGTTACGTCCCATGAGTTGGGTGACATGGTACTCAAGCGCTTGGCCAAGATCGACAAGGTGGCGTACATCCGCTTTGCCTCGGTCTACCGCGATTTCAAAGACGTCGATGAGTTTCTGCAAGAGCTCGACAAGCTAAGGTGATTCCATGTCCAACATTACCGTTAACATAAAGCGTCTCGACCCCACCGTCGAGCTTCCCAAATACGCCCATCCCACCGATGCCGGCTTGGATCTGCGCTCCAACGAGGACTGCGTCCTGAGGCCCTTCGAACGTCGTCTGGTCTCTACTGGGCTGGCTATCGCCCTGCCCGATGGCTACGCCGGCTTCGTCCAGCCCCGCAGCGGCTTGGCCATCAAGCAGGGCCTGTCTATAGTCAATACGCCGGGCCTCATCGACGCCCACTACCGAGGAGAACTCAAGGTTATCCTCATTAACCTGGATCCTACCAACAACATCCAAATCAACAAAGGCGACCGCATAGCCCAACTCGTCATCCAAGAAGTCCCCACGGTCAACCTCATAGAAGTAGAAGAACTAGACGAAACCGACCGAGGCAACGGAGGCTTCGGCTCCAGCGGCGTCGCCTAGGGACGCTTGTATCCCTCTCGCCCGGGGCTTACCTATATCATTCCATGCTCAAACATTCTCGCGTCGCTTCGCTCGCTGCGAAACTGCGCGTGGAACGATATAGGTAAGCCCCTGTCTCTTATACACATCTCCGAGCCCACGAGACAGGCAGAAA
>URHU01000160.1:0-3448 GCA_900547715.1 uncultured Collinsella sp.
AGCGTCAGATGTGTATAAGAGACAGCACGTGGGCGACTCTCGCGCCTATCTGCTCCACGAGGGCACGCTCATCCGCGTGACCCGCGACCACTCCTACGTGGAGGAGCTCGTGGACGCCGGCGAGATCACGGCAGATGAGGCTCGCGTCCACCCCAACCGTTCGGTCATCACCCGCGCGCTGGGCTCGGACCCCGCTATGTATGCCGACCACTTCACTCTGCATATCGAGGAAGGCGACCGCCTGATCCTGTGCTCCGACGGCCTTTCGAGCATGATTCCCGATAGCGATATCGAGAACATCGCCACGCAGTCCTCAACCGCGCAAATCTGCGTCGACAACCTAGTGGACGCGGCGCTTGCCGCCGGCGGCCACGACAACGTGACCGTAGTAGTCGTTGACCTGGTTGACGATGGCGTTATGCGCGAGGCGCAGCGCGTGCGTCGCCGCAACATTACTATCGCCGCCATCCTGGCCCTCGTCTTTGTGCTGGCAGCTGGCATCTGGGCCTACACGGGTGTCACCGGCTCGTACTACCTGGGTACCTACCAGGGCAATGTCGCCGTCTGGCGCGGCCTGCCCGGCAAGCCGCTCGGACTCAAGCTCCACTGGCTCGAAAGCGAAACCAGCATCAAGCTATCCGACCTGCCCGAAGACACGCAAAACCGCCTCAAGGCGGGTATTCCGCAAACAAGTGTCGACGATGCGCAGGACACGATATCCAAGTACCGCCACCAGATCGACGAGGAGCAGACCCGCCAGGTGATCGACGCGCAAACGATTCGCGACAACACCAATCAGGGATCGACCTCCGAATCAGATTCCGAGAAAACCGCCGAACAGTCCGCCGAGGCCGAAGCCTCCGATAAGAATTAGAAAGGGAGTGCCGCTTATGAGTCGCCGCAACACCGAGCTGCTCTTGCTCATCGCCTCGGCGTTCCCCGTCATCCTGCTGTATGCGATGTACGTCCTCACCGCGGGCGCTGCCATCTCCTTTGAGACGCTCGCCGTACCGATCGGCCTCTTTGCCGCCTTTGCCGCGGCCCACATTGCCGTGCGCATCTTGGCGCCCGGTGCCGACCCCGCCATCCTACCCATCGTATTTATACTTTCGGGCATCGGCATCACGTTCGTGACGCGTCTCGCCCCCGCTCTCGCCATCTCTCAGCTCATCATCCTGTTTGTCTCGGTGGCGCTCATGGTGGGAACGCTCGCACTGGTCAAAAACCTCGACGTGGTCATGCGCTACAAGTACACCTTTGGCATTATCGGCATCATCCTGCTGATGCTGCCCATCTTTATCGGCACCACGATCTCGGGCTCCAAGCTGTGGATTCGCATCGCGGGCTTTACCATCCAGCCCGGCGAGTTCGCCAAGGTCTTTATCGTCCTGTTCCTGGCCGGGTACCTGGCCGAAAACCGCGAGCTGCTCTCCATCTCCAACCGCAAGATCCTGGGCTTTAAGATCCCTCGCCTGCGACTGCTACTGCCGCTGTTTGCCGTGTGGGGTGTGTGCCTGCTCGTCGTCGTCTTCGAACGCGACCTGGGTTCGGCCGTGCTGTTTTACACCATCTTCTTGCTGATGCTCTACGTTGCCACGGGGCGCTTTTCGTATGTCGTTATCGGCCTTGCGCTCTTAGCCGTCGGAGCCGTGGGCGCCTACAAGTTCCTATCGCACGTTCAGGTGCGTTTCCAGGTTTGGGTCGATCCGTTTAAGGACGCCCAGGGCCAGGGCTACCAGATCGTCCAGTCGCTCTTCTCGCTTGCCGATGGCGGCCTTGTCGGTGTTGGCATCGGCAACGGCATGGCCAACAACATCCCTGTCGTCGAGTCCGACTTTATCTTCTCGGCTATCGGCGAGGAGATGGGCCTTTTGGGCGGCGGCGCCGTGCTCATCCTGTTTATGCTCTTTGCCGTGCGTGGCCTCACCACGGCTGCCCGCGCAAAGTCCGACCTTGCCGCCTTTAGCGCCACCGGTCTTACGGCAGCCATCAGCTTCCAGGCCTTTTTGATCGTGGGCGGCGTTACCCGCCTGATCCCGCTGACCGGCGTCACTCTGCCCTTTATGAGCCAGGGCGGCTCCTCGCTGCTGGCAAGCTTTATCATCGTCGCGCTCCTGCTACGCGCCGGTGACGAGGCGACCGGACGCGAGGCAGAGCTTACCGGCACCGGCACCATGGCCGCCATCACCGATGATCAGGTCGCATCTGCCGCCGCCCCGACGGGCACGCGCTTTGCCACCTCGTCTTCCTACGGCAGCGGCAGCCATTCCGTCGGTTCGCGCATGCGCCGTCGCCTGCTCGACACGCCTGAATCCGGTGTGCTCGGCCGCGTTGCGCTCGCCAACCGTCTAACCCGTGCGGTGCTCGCCTTTACGGCGCTGTTCGCCATCCTTATCGGCAACCTCACCTATGTCCAGGTCATCAAGGCCAAGGACTATCAGGACATGCCGACCAACAACCACACCATCGCCCGCTCCAAGTACATCCAGCGCGGCTCCATCATCACGTCCGACGGCGTGACGCTGGCCGAGTCGCTGCAGCAGGAGGACGGCACCTACGTACGCTCCTACCCCAACGGTAACCTGGCAGCGCACGTGGTTGGCTACGTGAGCCAGCAGTATGGCACCACCGCCATCGAGAGCGTCATGAACGACACGCTCACCGGTTCTAAGGACTACTCCAGCTGGAACAACGCCATCGCGTCGCTCGCGGGCCAGACCCAGCCGGGCAACACCGCCAAGCTCACCATCGACTCGCGTATCCAGACGGCGGCCGAGCAGGCGCTCAAGGGCTTTAAGGGCGCTGTAGTGGTCATCGACCCGCGTACCGGCGCGGTGCTCGCATGTGCCAGCTCGCCCACCTACGACAACACCAACATCGATGCCCTGCTGCAGACGGGCGGCGGCGAGGACGGCTCCATGTACAATCGCGCCATGGACGCGCTGTACACGCCGGGCTCCACGTTTAAGGTCGTTACGCTTTCCGCGGCACTCGAGACCGGTACCGCCAGCCTGACCAGCACCTACCAGGCGCCCGGCTCCATGGATATCGGCAACGCACCGGTCACCAACTATGCCAACGAGAGCTACGGCACCATCAGCCTGCAGCAGGCCTTTGCCGTGTCCTCCAACGTCGTCTTTGGCCAGGTGGCAAACGAAGTTGGCGCAAACACGCTCGTACAGTTTGCCAACGCCTTTGGCTACGGCCAAAAACTCGGCCAGGACCTGACCTCCGCGGCCTCCATCATGGCCGACCCGTCGCTCATGACCGAGTGGGAGACCGCCTGGGCCGGCGCCGGCCAGCCTGTCGGCATGGACCACACGCCCGGCCCGCAGACCACCGTCATGCAAAACGCCGTGATTGCCGCCGCCATCGCTAACAGTGGCGTGGTCATGGACCCTGTCTCTTATACACATCTGACGCTGCCGACGATCTTACGCGTGTAGAT
>URHU01000161.1:0-3393 GCA_900547715.1 uncultured Collinsella sp.
TACGAGATTTCTGCCTGTCTCGTGGGCTCGGAGATGTGTATAAGAGACAGAGAGTCGAATGGGCGTGCCGGAAAAATCGAAGGTCGAGCGCATACGGTTTTCCACGTAGCGCTGGTAGGTGTCGTTGACCAGGTCGCTGTGGTTGACGAAGAACGTAAACGTCGGCGGGTTGACGCCCGTCTGGGTCACGTAGTGCATGCGTAGGCGGCGCTTGCCGTCCACCACGGTGTGGCCAAACTCGCGCAGGTCGGTGAGGAACGTGTTGAGGCGCGAGGTGGTGATCTTTTGCGAGCGCGTCTTTTCGGCCGCGTCGACCATTGCCCAGATCTTCTCGACGCTGCGGCCGGTCAGGGCCGAAATGCGCAGGTACTGGGCCCAGGGAGCCATGACGCCCAGACGGCGGTCGACGGTCTCCATGCAGGCCTCGCGCTTGCGGTCATCGTCGAGCAGATCCCACTTGTTGAGCAGCACCACGATGGCGCAGCCGCGCTCGATGGCAAGGCCCATGACCTTCTGGTCCTGCTCGGTGACGCCCACGGAGGCGTCGACGACGAGCAACGCCACGTCGGCGCGGTCGATGGCGCGCAGACCGCGGACCATGGAGTAGTACTCGATATTCTCGTACACGGTGCTCTTCTTACGGATGCCCGCAGTGTCGACCATGCGGTAGTGTTTGCCGTTGCGCTCGACGACCGTGTCGATGGCGTCGCGCGTGGTGCCGGCAATGTTGGACACGATGGAGCGGTCGGCGCCCAGGATGCGGTTGAACAGCGACGACTTGCCGGCATTGGGGCGGCCGATGATGGCGACGTTCAGCGCGTCGGGGAACTCATCGGCGACCTCGTCCTCTTCCTCCGGAAGCAGGGCCACGATATCGTCGAGCAGGTCGCCCGTGCCGTGGCCGTGCAGGGCCGAGAGCGGCGTGGGCTCACCGATGCCGAGCGAATAGAACTCCCAGATGCTGTCGTTCTCGCGATCGGGGTTGTCGAGCTTGTTCACCAGCAGAAAGACCGGCTTGTCGCAGCGCTTGAGCATGCGAGCGACCGACTCGTCCTCCTCGGTGACGCCGGTGCGGCCGTCGACCACAAACAGGATGACGGCGGCTTCCTCGGCGGCGGCGAGGGCCTGGTCACGAATGGACGTGGCGAAGACGTCATCGCTCTTGAGCGGTTCGATGCCGCCCGTGTCGACGATGGTGAACTCGCGGCCGTTCCAATCGGCCGTGTGGTATGAGCGGTCGCGCGTGACGCCGCGGGACTCATGGACGATGGCGTCCGAGGTCTGGGCCAGGCGGTTGACGAGCGTGGACTTGCCCACGTTGGGGCGTCCGACGACGGCGACGATAGGTTTCATCTGCACTCCTTTAATGGGTAGGGTCAGCGGAATTAGTAGAGTCGGCAGGCACAATGCCAAGGATATGCTCCAGAGTATCGAGCAGCTCATGTGGCATGGTCGACACCACATGAACCTCGGCGCCGCGACTGGTAAGGCTTGCGAGTAAATCGTCACGATGATACTCGTCAAGCGTCATGCCGTCAGCGTTGAACATGAGCTTAGGCACAAAGAGCATAACCCCCGACAGATCTTGGGGCAGCTGCTCCAGAATGTCACACGCGACGATGAGGCCGGTCACGTCCACGTTGCCGCCAAAGTAGCGGTTCTTGATGGCTGTGACGGTGCCGGCGAGACCATACGGCGACTCCACAAAGCGCGCCACGGTGTCGCGCGCGCTGGCGCCGGAGAGGCACAGAAGGCGCTGGTGGCGGGCGGCGATGGCCTCGCGGACGCGGGCCAGTCGCTCGGCGTCGGCGGCAAGCACGTCGTCGGTCTCGTCCAGATACGAGCGGATCATGCCGATGCCGTCGTAGTACTGCGGGTAACCGTCGTAAAAGTCTGCCTCGGGAGGATCGATGCCGGCGTCCAGATAGAACTCGTCGCTCATCTGGAAGGTGTGGCGGCCAAAGCGCTCATAGGCGCGGTCCTGGAAGGGCCTGATCATGGCGATGGTCTCGCGCGCTAGCTCGGGCTTGTCGCTGTAGGACCAGCTAAAACGGTTTTGATGCTTGGTAAAACCGAGCGGCACAATGCCCAGGCTTGTGATTTGCTCGTGCTCCTCGCAAAAGCGCAGGGTCTTTTCCAGCTCCTCGCCGTCGTTCATGCCGGGGCACAACACGATCTGCGCGTGAATCTCGATGCCGGCGGCCATGATGGCCTCGAGCACGTCCATGCCTCGCTGGGCGTTGCGGCCCATCATACGACGGCGGACGTCGGGGCTCACGGCATGGACCGATACGTTCATGGGGCTCATGTTGCGTTGGATGACGTTTTGCACGTCCTCGTCGGAGAGGTTCGTGAGCGTGACGAAGTTGCCCTGCAAAAAGCTCAGGCGGTAGTCGTCGTCGCGAATATAGAGCGTGGAGCGGCCGCCCTTGGGCAACATGGTCATAAAGCAGAACACGCAGGCGTTTACGCAGGTACGCATGCCGTCGAAGATGGGGCCATCGAACTCCAAACCCCAGTCCTCTCCCGGGAAGCGGTCGAGCTCGACGGAGGTGACGGTGCCGTCGCGCGGGTCGAATACCTCCAAATCAACGGTGTCGTCGTCTGCTTCCCAAAGCCATACGATCATGTCGGTGAGTTGCTCGCCGTTGACCGTGAGCACGCGCATGCCCGGCTCGATACCCACATCCCATGCGGGCGACTCGGGACGCACGTTCTTAACGAGCGCGCCCTCACCCGGCTCGGGGTCGCGGCTGCGCCCGTAATCGGCCACCTCGGCGGCGTATGCGGGTACGGTCTGGTCCATGATTAGCGGCAAAGCTCCTTGATGCGCTCGACGGCGCGCTCGATGTGTTCTTGCGGGGTGGAGGCTCCGGCGGTGATGCCGATGTGGTGAGCGTCGGTAAACCAAGCGGTCTCAAGCTCTGAAGCTTCCTCGATGTGATGCGTGCGCTCGCAGGCGTCTGCGCAAATCTGCGCCAGGCGGCGGGTGTTGCCCGAGTTCTTGCCGCCCACGACGACCATGCAGTCGCAGCGGTTGGCAAGTGTGGCTGCTGCCTGTTGACGCTCACTCGTGGCGGCGCAGATGGTGTTGATCACACGCAGCTCCTGCACGCGCGGGGTGATAGCTGCCACGACCTCGGCGAGGTTCTGCGCGGTCTGGGTGGTCTGCACGACGAGGCCTACCTTGCCCTTGAACGACAAGGCGTTGGCGTCGGCGGCACAGCTCACGACCAGCGCATCAGTGCCGGCGTGGCCCAGGATGCCCTCCACCTCAGGGTGACCTGGCTCGCCTACGACCACCACGCGGTAGCCCTCGCGCACCAGGCGCTCGGCTGCCATACTGTCTCTTATACACATCTGACGCTGCCGACGATCTTACGCGTGTAGATC
>URHU01000162.1:0-3378 GCA_900547715.1 uncultured Collinsella sp.
ACGAGATTTCTGCCTGTCTCGTGGGCTCGGAGATGTGTATAAGAGACAGGCGCTTATCTCCGCGGTCGCCTACTCGCTGTGGTCGCGCCTGCTTGCCGTCAACCCCGTCAGCCGCGTCTCGGTCTTTGGGTTTATGAACCCCGTCTTTGGTGTGCTGCTGAGCGCGCTGCTGCTCGGCGAGGGCGCTGGCACGAGCCCCATTACCGTCATCGTTGCCCTGCTGTTGGTTTGCGGCGGCATCATCATCGTAAACAAGCCCAAAAAGGCCTAGCGAACTGCCTCGTTCCAAGAAAAAGACGAGGCGTATCTTCGACAGCCGCTACTAATCCCGCCAACGCAATAGGGGCGCACGACCATCAATGCGGTCGTATGCCCCTTTTCTAGCGTATTTGTGCGCCGGCTTTCTTTTTCTCGGCCTTGACGCGATAGAGCTCCGCATCGGCAGCGCGAAGTAAGTCTTGCCAGGTATCAACACTATCGCCGACCCGCGCGCAACCGATGGACATCCGCAATGCATACGGCACCTCGGCATGCGCGAGCTCGTCGTTGATTGTCGCGCACAGATGCATGATATCCTGTTCCGCCGCTGCCTTTTGGAGCACCACGAACTCATCGCCACCATAACGCGCGATAAAGCCACCAGACGCCGAGCAGACATCCTTGAGCGCCGTCGCAACAACCTGAAGAGCATGGTCGCCCTCCACATGTCCATAGCGATCGTTAATCTGCTTAAAGCCGTCAGCGTCCATCATAAGCAGATATACATCTTCGGCCTGATCCATATTTGAAAAGAGCGACAGCATATAGGTCTCAAAACGGTTGCGGTTATTGAGTCCAGTCAACGGGTCAGTCGAGATCAGTTGCTCCTGGCAGATGATATAGAGCAGCAACATGCTAATCATTATGCCGACACAAAGGCCAGGCACCGAGTATACGATCTGAAAGGTACCGCCCACCAGGGCCGGAATGGCGAAAAATGCCAAGGTTCGATAGATAGCCTTCGTCTGCAGGCTCTCGACCCTGCGAGATTGCACAAACGCATGCAGGGACGTATGTATAACGTAACAGTAGCTGACAATGGGCTGGATCATATAGGCAAAGCCGCGACGATACACGCCCTGCGAATCGATATAGAACAAGGCGTGCGTCCAGTAACTGGTAAAAGCCAGCACGACCACCAGAGCCGTAGGCAACGTTACAAGCACCACCCTATAGCGCGAGGTCACAAGGCGAGAGCCCTGCATCGTCTCGGAATAGATAAACCAAATGAGACACGCGATGGCAAAGAGCGAAAACGAAACCGCGTTGGAAATCCAGTTGGCAGCAATACCCAACGTGCCGTCCGCACCATCCGAAAGCGTCCAGATCATATCGAATAATATGTACGCGGCGGAGGTGTAGCCAAGCATGCTAAACAATAGCTGCAGGGTGCTCGAGAACAAGGAGCGACGACTTCGCGCGGCAAGCCCGATAAGAACAATCATGCATAGCAGGAATATCTCAATCTTGAGTGCCTTAACCACTAGACGCCATCCCTTCAATATCCGAATGGTCAGAATCGCCCAATTCGAATCAGGGCAATAAACACCCCTTTACCCCTGCGGAGTAAAGGGAATCATAGCAAAGCGCCCGAACATCACTGCAAAACAGTTTCTGTTCGGGCGCTCGGACGGCGCGAATTGCACGCCGGAATCAATTATCGGTAACGGCCGTTACTCGCCGTCGATGTCGGTCGCGACGGCCTCCTCGATGGCCTCGACACCGGCAGGCGACAGGTCCTCCTTGCCCTGGCAGAACTTCTTGTCGACCCAGCCGGTCAGAATCGGAGCCATGATTGCCGTGATGATAACGGCAGTGGCGATCTGGGCGTACGCGGTGGGCGCAAGCTCGGCGTAGCGCGGCGCGACCTCGGCGAGAGCAACCGGCGTGGTCATAGCCGTGCCGGCGATGGTGGAACAAGCCACGGCAGCCTTGCCGTTACCACCGCACAGGCGCTCGAACGCAAAGGTGATGGGACCGACGACAAACAGCGTGACAAGGCCCAGTAAGATGCCAGAAATACCACCAGTGATAAAGCTCGACAGGCTCATGGACGCGCCAAGCTGAAATCCGATGACGGCAATCGCAGGGTTGGCACCGGGAACTAGCAGGTTCTTGATAAACGGGAACAGGTTGCCCAGAACCATGCCGATAACGAGCGGCAAAATGGAGCCGATGATAGTACCGACAGGGATGTTGGCAAGACCCGAAACACCAAGGATGATCATCGTGACGGCGGGGCCGGCCGTAAAGAACAGGATACCGACGGCGCCCTGCTCGGACTCATCGCCGAACTCGCCCATGATGCCCGTATAGAGCGCCATGTTGCAAAACGTAATGCCGCCGATGATAGACACGGAGCTCAGACCCAGGAAGTTATCGTTAAAGAAATATGCCACACCTAGGCCGAGAGCCGCTGCGACGACCAGCTTGGGAATCAGCACGACGATGCCGGTCTTGATGGCGCCCGGCGTGGACTTGAAGCTGATGCCGGCGCCCACAAACAGCAGGATCGCGGCGACGATGGTATTGGAGCCACCGCGGCAGGCAGCCGTAAAGAAGCCGCCGATCTCAAAAACCTGCGGGCAGAAGGTGTTGAGCAAAAGACCGACGATCATCGGATAGATCATGATGTCGCCCGGGATGCGCGGAACCTTGAATTTCTTTTGCTCGTTGGCGGTCGCTTCCTGTGCCATGAAACCCCCATTTCCGCTGACGCGGAACAAAAGCCCACGTCATGCTTTGCTACAGTAAAGTTTGACCATGGTACCAGAAGAAATAGACCAGCTCGGTGAAAAATTCGACAAGTTGGGATGGAACGAGATTCGGCGCCCGCGACGCCACCCCTATATAAGGCTCAAGACAATATAGAGTACGATGCCCGAGACGCAGCACCACAGCATCGATTTTGTCTTGACCGCCACGACCACGACGCCGACGGCCGCAATCCAGGGAACCAAGGCAGGCCAGAGTCCCGCGTCGAACGCGCCGGGGCTCACCAAGTCGTTGGCGACCAGCGCGGCAAAGGCAGCGGGCGGGATATAGCCCAGGGCCTCGGTAATGCGGGGCGACAGGGTCCGCCCGCGCAAGGCGAACGCCGGCGCGATGCGAAAGAACGCGATAGCGGCCCACGACGACAGCCACAGAACCAAGAACTCGTTAACGGGCATCGCGGGCACCTCTTCCGTCAAATACAGCATCGCACGCCAACGCAATGGCAATGCCGGCCACGACGCTTGCCGGCACGGCAATATTCGTGAGGCCCAAGAACTTGCATACGGCGACGGACACCTGTCTCTTATACACATCTCCGAGCCCACGAGACAGGCAGAAATCTCG
>URHU01000163.1:0-3306 GCA_900547715.1 uncultured Collinsella sp.
ATCTACACGCGTAAGATCGTCGGCAGCGTCAGATGTGTATAAGAGACAGCTCGTGGACCGCGCGCTCGAGATGTCCGCGCGCGGCGTCGAAGTAGCGCTCACCGGGCGCGCGCCTTCCCGCAAGATCGTGGAGAAGGCCGACTACATAACCGAGATGCGGTGCAAGAAACACCCCTACGAGCAGGGGATATGTGCAAGGGAAGGAGTGGAGTACTAGATGGATTCCAAGGAGATGGCGCCCGGCGACATCGAGCGGCGCAGCTTCGAGATCATCACCGAAGAGCTCGGCGGCCGCACGTTCCCTCCGCTCGAAGAGCCCGTCGTGAAGCGCGTCATCCACACCACTGCCGACTTCTCGTACGCCGATTCCCTCGTGTTCACCCATGACGCCGCGCACTGTGCGCTCGACGCACTGCGCGCAGGGGCCACGGTGCTCACCGACACGAACATGGCGCTCGCAGGCATAAGCAAGCCCGCGCTCGCGAAGCTCGGCTGCAAGGCCGTGTGCTACATGGCCGACCCTGATGTCGCCGCAACGGCGCGCGCCGCGGGCACGACTCGCGCCGTTGCGAGTATGGACAAAGCTTGCGGCATCGAGGGTCCGCTCATCGTGGCCGTCGGCAACGCTCCCACAGCACTTCTGCGCCTCGCCGAGCTCATGGACGCGGGGAAGATCGCGCCCGCGCTCGTCGTTGGGGTGCCGGTCGGGTTTGTGAACGTGGTCGAGGCGAAAGAGGAGCTACTCGCGCGACGCGTGCCGGCCATCGTCGCGAGGGGTCGCAAGGGTGGCTCGACCGTGGCGGCCGCCATTATGAACGCGCTGCTCTACCAGATCACGCGCCCAGGCGGCCCGAAGTGACGGCGCCCGCATCCGCGCCGGCGCTGCGCATCTTCGCCGGCACCACCGAGGGCCGCCTTCTGTGCGAATGGGCGAGCGGGGCGGGCATCCCCGCCCGTGCCTACGCGGCAACCGAGTACGGAGGTGAGCTTTTGGGCGAGCTTCCGGGCATCGAGGTGCATGCGGGCAGGCTCGACGAGGCCGACATGGAGCGCGAGCTTTCCGGCGCGCGCATCGTCGTCGACGCCACGCATCCCTTCGCTACGCTCGCAAGCGGCAACATCCGGGCCGCTTCGCTCGCCGTGGGTGCACGATGCCTGCGCCTTGCGCGCCCGGTCGAGGCGCTGCCCAAAGGCGTCGTCTCGGTCGCGTCGATCGCCTGCGCGGCGCGCTTTCTCTCCGAGAACCCGGGTCGCGCGCTTCTCACGACGGGGAGCAAGGAGCTTGCTCCCTACACGCGCGTCGCCGATTTCGCGGAGCGCTTCTTCGTGCGTGTGCTCCCGCTGCCCGGTGCTATAACGAAGTGCATCGACGCGGGGTTTTCGCCGTCGCACGTCATCGGCATGCAGGGGCCCTTCACCCGCGAGCTCAACGAGGCGATGCTTCGGCAGGTGGGCGCCCAGTGGCTTGTGACCAAGGACTCGGGAACCGTAGGCGGCACGGCCGAGAAGATCGCCTCCGCGCACGACGTGGGAGCGCGCTGTATCGTGGTCGCCCGTCCCGCCGAGGGAGGCGGGGCCCTTTCGCTTCGGGAAGTGAAAGACGCGCTCTTACGGGAGTTCGCGCGCTAGGCGCTCGCCGCGCATGCGTGCCCTCCCGCCTGCGAGGAGGAGCGCCCCGAGCAAGCTCGAACCGTACAAGACCGTCATCCGCCAATAGCTCGAGGACGACGCCCGGAACTGGCGCAAGCAGCCCTTCAATAAGTTGCGGTGAAATAGTGTCTGTTTTTGCTGCTAGATAGCATATTTAGTCCCTAATTCACCGCAACTTGTTGGCGGTGGCTTACTGGTAGCGTAGGCACTCCACCGGGTCGAGCTTTGCCGCGCGGCGAGCGGGGTAGAAGCCAAAGATTACGCCGATGCCGACGGAGACGGCGAAGGCCAGCAATACCGTGGCGATTGAAAAGCTCGGTGTGATTTGCCCGCTGGCACCGAGCTCGCCAAGAATCCCGGATCCGGAGGCAAACATCGCAAGAGCCCAGGCCAGCAGATAGCCAATCAGGACACCCAACAGTCCGCCGGTGACGCACAGCGCCGAAGACTCGGCCAAAAACTGCGCGGTGATATCGCGACGACTGGCGCCCAGAGCGCGGCGGATGCCGATCTCGCGAATGCGCTCCGTTACGTTGGTAAGCATCATATTCATAATGCCGATACCGCCGACAAGCAGCGAGATGCTGGCGACAGCACCCATGATGAGCGAGAACGCGCCCATAAAGGAGTTGAGTGCATCGATGGCGCTTTTCATGGATGTCGCCGATACACTGTCGTACTCATCCTCCTCCTCGATGCCCTTCATCGCGCGCACCTTGGACTCGATGGTCTTACAAAGCTCATCCATGTCCGTGCCCTCGGCGGCAAGTGCCGTCACGCTGGGGAATGAAGGATTCTCGTCGCTAAACAGCCCAGAGATGGTTTCGCGTGGCATATACAGCGTGAGCGAGCCCATGGAGTCGCTGCCGCCGTCGATAACGCCGACAATCTGTACCTCGCCGTTGGAGACCTCAATAGTCTTGCCTACCGCGTCCTGTTCGTTGCCGTAAAGCTGATCGGCGCCGTTGCGGCTGATGAGCGCCACGCGCGAGCCTGACTGGGACTCGGCCTGGGAATAGGTGCGCCCCGCAACGAGCTTGCTGGCCCCCACCGCGTCGAGCATGTCGCTATCGACACCTTGTGCCATGACGGTATAGCTTTTATCGCCGGTCTTATACTCGGTATACGCGCTGTCGACAATGCCGATCTGCTCTATCTGCGGCACCAGTTTTTGAAGCTTCTCGATGTCCGACTCGGTGAGTTCTTGCGACGAATAGATTTGCACCATGCGTGCCGCATTGAGGCCCAGACTGTTGACCAGGCTGTTTTGGATACCGCCGATGAGCGAAGTCATGGCGATAACCGAGGCGATGCCGATGACAATGCCCAGGATGGTGAGCAGGCTGCGCCCCTTGTTGGCTTCGAGCGAGTGAAGGGCTTCCTGGATGAGATCGCGGGCGCTCATGCCACCACTCCTTTCGGCGGGTTGGCGGAGGCGGAAATCATGGGCAGGCTATCTACAGCGCTGCGTAGGGTCCGCGGTGCATGTGGAATATACGCGCCGTCGTGAATGCGACCGTCGCGGATGGTCACGGCACGGTCGGCCTCGGCGGCGATGCCGGGGTCATGTGTGATAAGCACGATGGTTTTGCCGCGCTCCTGAAGTCCTGTCTCTTATACACATCTGACGCTGCCGACGATCTTACGCGTGTAGAT
>URHU01000164.1:0-3302 GCA_900547715.1 uncultured Collinsella sp.
CACGCGTAAGATCGTCGGCAGCGTCAGATGTGTATAAGAGACAGCCCATTGCCAGGCCCACGAGCGTCACAGTAATGATATAGAGTGTCTGTGCGCCATTGCCCACGGCGGTGATGCCGGCAGCGCCGCTAAACTGCCCCATCATGTACAGGTCGGCCATGCCGTAGAGCATCTGTAAAAAGTACGAGAGCATATAGGGCAGGGCAAAGGTCGCGATGGTCTTGAGGACATTGCCGCGTGTGAGGTCGTGTTCCATGGGCGGGGCACTTTCTGGGTTGGTTCGTTTAGCTACCAGTGTAGTGAAAACCCTACAACGATTGTAGAGTCAAGGTTTGTGTTGGCAGTGGGGCGAAAAAAGTCACGCTCGTAATCATTTCCGTCGAATACAGACATAAACCGTACAAGCGTGGTGCCTGCGCTGGCCTTAAAGAAATCGGTTTCGCATTACTTGACACCATCGCCTGTCGCGCAATAATACGTGCATTTGCGAATGACGTATGACGGAGATGATGATACGGGTGCGTAATCTCAAACTGCTGATGTCCTATCTCGGCGAATTCAAGCGCGATTTTATCCTCGGCGTGCTGTTCATCTCCGTCGAGACTACGCTTGAGCTCTTTATCCCCGTGATCATGGCTAACATCATCGACGTGGGCGTGCCCGCGCGCGACACCGGCTACATCCTGTTCCAGGGAGCACTCATGCTGGTGTGCGCGGCCGTGTCGCTTGTACTCGGTCTCGGCTATGCGCGTTATTCGGCACGTGTGGCGGTGGGCCTCGGCGCCAACCTGCGCGCCGCGGAGTACCGCAAGATCCAGACCCTCGCCTTCGGCAATCTCGATGAATACGAGACGAGCTCGCTTGTTACTCGCATGACCACCGACATCACCGTGATTCAAAACGCCGTAGGTAACGGCTTCCGCCCCATGGTGCGCGGGCCGGTAAATTTGGTCATGGGCCTCGTCTACGCTTTTGCGCTCTCGCGCGAGCTCGCGGCGGTCTTTGCCGTCATTCTGCCGATGCTCGCCATCGTGCTCGGTATCATTACCGTGCGCGTGAGCCCGCTCTACCGCCAACTCCAGACCTCGATGGACCACCTTAACGGCGTGGTGCAAGAGGACCTTACCGCCGTGCGCGCCGTGAAGGCTTACGTGCGCGCCGAGCACGAGTGCGAAAAGTTTGACACCGTCAATACCGAGCTCGCCGGCACGGCGACCAAGACCTTCGGCACCGCCGTGCTCAACCTGCCGGTGTTTCAGCTGTCGATGTACGTGGCTGCGCTCTCCATCCTGTGGATTGGCGGCCGCATGATTCTCGCCGGCAAGCTGGGCGTGGGCTCGCTCACGGGCTTTATGAGCTACGTGCTGCTGATCATGAACTCGCTCATGATGATTTCCAACGTGTTTTTGCTGCTCACGCGCGCTCTCACGAGTGTGGGCCGTATCGCAGAGGTGCTCGATGAAGAGCCCTTTATCGCCAACCCTGCGGGGGACCTCGCGATTGCGGCGCCAGCGGACGGCAGTATCGAGTTTCGCGACGTTTCCTTTAAATACCGCGCGGATGCAGCCGAGGATGTGCTCGAGCATATCGACCTTCGCATCGAGAGCGGCTCGACGGTGGGCATCCTCGGCGGCACGGGCTCGGGCAAGAGCTCGCTTGTGCAGCTGATTGCGCGCCTGTACGACGCTACCGAAGGCGCCGTGCTTGTGGGCGGACGCGACGTGCGCGACTACGACCTCGCGACTCTACGCGATGCCGTGGGCATTGTGCTGCAAAAGAATGTGCTGTTCACGGGCACCGTGCGCGAGAACCTGCAGTGGGGTAATCCGCAGGCGTCGGACGATGAGCTCCTCGCGGCTTGCCGCGCGGCGTGCGTGGACGAGTTCCTTGATCGCATCGGCGGACTCGACGGCGAGTTGGGCCAAGGCGGCGCCGGTGTCTCGGGTGGCCAGAAGCAGCGCCTGTGCATCGCACGCACACTGCTCAAGCATCCGCGCGTGCTCATTTTTGATGACTCCACCAGCGCGGTCGATATGGCGACCGACGCTAAGATTCGCGAGCACATCGCTCGGATTCCCAATACGACCGTGCTCATCATCGCCCAGCGCATCGCGAGCGTCATGGATGCCGATCGCATTGTGGTGTTGGATGACGGTCGTGTCCACGGCGTGGGCACGCACGAGGAACTGCTGGCGGGCGACAACATATACCAGGAGATTTACGTCTCGCAGATGGAGTTTGCGGGGAACACGGACGCCAGCGACGGCGGCGACGATGGCTGCGCGAATGATCCGTTTTCCTCCGTTCCCAGCGGATCGCCCTTGGAAGGGGGTGAGCGCCATGCCTAAGACCGCAGCCCAAGCACGCCCGGCCGACCTCAAGCGCACGGTGCGCCGCCTGCTCTCCTACATGGGGCATGCCAAGTTCTCGTTGCTCGCGGTGGGCGTGCTCGCCTCCGTCGCCGCCATCGCGAGCCTCGTCGGCACCTACATGGTGCGCCCCATCGTTAACGGTTTGGCCACGGGCGGGGATGAACTGCTCGCCAAGCAGGTCATCCTGACGGCGATCATCTACGCCGCGGGAGTGCTTTCGGCCCTGGGCTACTCGCAGATTATGGTGCGCGCGGCCCAACGCGTGGTGTCCGATATTCGCCGCGACCTGTTCGCGCACATCCAGACGCTGCCGCTCAGTTATTTTGACAGCACGCGCTCGGGCGACATCATGAGCTTTTTCACCAACGACGTCGACACCGTCTCCGAGGCGCTCAACAACAGCTTTGCCAACGTGATTCAGGCCGCCATTCAGGTTGTGGGCACCACGGCCATGCTCATCATCCTTAACTGGCAGCTCACGATTATCACGCTCGTGTGCGATGCGGCCATTGTGCTGTATGCGCGCTACTCGGGCGCGCGCTCTAAGCGCTTCTTTGCCGCCCAGCAGGCATCGCTTGGCGACCTGGACGGATATATCGAAGAGATGGTCTCGGGCCAAAAGGTCATCAAGGTCTTTAATCACGAGGCAGCGAATGTCGCCGGCTTCACCTGCCGCAACGACGAGCTTTGCCGCACTGGCACCGCCGCCGTGAGCTATGCCAACTCCATGGTGCCCATGACCGTCGTGATTGGCTACGTCAACTATGCCATCGTCGCCGTGGCGGGCGGCATGCTCTGCATCAAGGGGCTCGCCGACGTAGGTGCGCTCGCAAGCTACCTGGTCTTCGTGCGCCAGGCGGCCATGCCCATCAACCAGTTTACACCTGTCTCTTATACACATCTGACGCTGCCGACGATCTTACGCGTGTA
>URHU01000165.1:0-3269 GCA_900547715.1 uncultured Collinsella sp.
GGCTCGGAGATGTGTATAAGAGACAGTTGCAGCTCCGTCTGTGCCCGAGACGCCTGCCGCCACCGAGACCCCTGCCGCCGACCAGCCGACCGAGAAGCCGGCACCGCGCACACGCCGTCGCACGGCTGCTAAGGCCGAGCAGGTTGCCGATCAGGTAACCCTCGAGCTCACCGAGGCTTCGGTTCGTTCCGCGGCAGGGGAGGGCGCATCGCCTGCTGAGTCCGCTGCGCCTGTCGAGGCCAGCGAAGTTCCCGTTGTCGATCCGGCTTTGCGCCCGCACCGTCGCGGTCGCAAGCCCAAGGCCTTCGTCGAGGCAGAGAAGGCCGCAGCCGCAGCTGCAGCCGCTCGGGATGCTGCGGCGACCGCCGAGTCTGCAACCGCTGCCGATGCACCCGTCCAGGATGCTACGACTTCCGAGGCCGCTCCCGCCGATGTCGAGCCCGCCGACGTCCGTCCTGGTCGCAGCCATCGTACTGCTGCTAAGCGCACGTCCAAGGCCAAGACTGCCAAGAAGGGTGCGTCCGAGGATTCCGCCGAGACGACCGCCGATGCATCGACTGATGCCGCCGAGCCCCAAGACGTCGGACAGTCTGCGTCCGAGAAGCCCAAGCGCGGTCGTAAGAAGTCCGCTAAGGCCAAGGCGTCCGAGCAGCAGGCCGAGGCCGAGCTGCAGGGCGATTCCAAGGCCGAGGCCAGCGATGATACTGCGGCTAACGCCGATGCCGCCGCAACCGATGGCGCCGCGCCCGCCGAGGCCGAAGACGGCGCTCGCCCCAACCGTCGCCAGCACAAGCGCAACGACGAGCGCAACGAGCGCAAGGACGAGCGCAACAACGACCGCCGCAACCGCCAGCGCGATCGCAAGCAGCGCAACAAGGAGCGTAATGCC
Organism: uncultured Collinsella sp.; assembly: GCA_900547715.1. Lineage (GTDB taxonomy): Bacteria > Actinomycetota > Coriobacteriia > Coriobacteriales > Coriobacteriaceae > Collinsella. The sequence continues at coordinate 890 of URHU01000165.1, forward strand.
GCTCCCACCGAGCCCACGCTTTCGCGCGAGGAGCTCGCGGCCATGAAGGTCGCCGAGCTGCGCGAGAAGGCCAAGGAGTTCGAGATTGAGACGACCGGCAAGAAGAAAGCCGAGCTCGTCGAGGAGATCTACGTCACCGCTGCGAAGGCCGAGGGCTTCCGCGACATCAAGGGCATCCTGCAGATTCGTCCGGACAGCTCCGGTATCATCCATGCCCATGGCTACATGAAGTCCAACGACGACGCCTTCGTGCCCGCCTACCTCATCCGCTCCGCGCGTCTGCGCACGGGCGACGTCATCGAGGGCTCGCTTCGTCCTTCGCGCGGCGGCGACAAGCGCGCCGGCCTCGCCAAAATCACGACCGTCAACGGTCTAGACCCCGAGCAGATTCGCAACCGCCCCAAGTTCGGTGACCTCACCCCGGTCTATCCCAACGAGCCGCTGCGCATGGAGCATGGCAAGGACTCCATTACCGGTCGCGCCATCGACATCGTGTCGCCGATCGGCAAGGGTCAGCGTGGCTTGATCGTGTCCCCGCCCAAGGCCGGCAAGACCACAATCCTCAAGAAGATCTGCCAGTCTATCTCGATTAACAACCCCGAGGTGCACCTCATCTGCCTGCTCGTCGACGAGCGCCCCGAGGAGGTCACCGATATGCAGCGCTCCATTAAGGGCGAGGTCGTGGCCTCGACCTTCGATATGCCCGCCGACAACCACACCCGCGTGGCCGAGCTCGTCATCGAGCGCGCCAAGCGCATCGTGGAGCTGGGCGGCGATGTCGTGGTGGTGCTCGACTCCATCACGCGTCTTGCCCGCGCCTACAACTTGGCGGCGCCCGCCTCGGGCCGTATCCTTTCGGGCGGCGTCGATTCGGCGGCGCTGTATCCGCCCAAGCGCTTCCTGGGCGCAGCCCGTAATATCGAGAACGGTGGCTCGCTCACCATCCTGGCCTCTGCCCTCATCGACACCGGTTCCAAGATGGACGAGGTCATCTTCGAGGAGTTCAAGGGCACTGGCAACATGGAACTTAAGCTCGACCGCGACCTGGCCGACCGTCGCATCTTCCCGGCTATCGACCCTGTTGCCTCCGGTACGCGTAATGAGGACCTGTTGGTCGACGAGCAGATGCGTCCGTTTGTTTTTGGCCTGCGTCGCATTCTTGCCGGCATGAACAACACCGAGCGCGCAGCCGCATCGTTTATCAAGGGTCTTAAGGGCACCAACACCAACCAAGAGTTCCTGGTGCGTTCGGCCAAAAAGCACAGCGACTACGAGCAGACGTTCTAGGTTGTCATCCACGCGCAGCGATAGTCATCAATTCGATAAAGGGTCGGGGCTTTGAGCCTCGGCCCTTTTTCATATCGTCGCTCCGCACTTATTTTTAACCATAAGACCGACGAGCAGCAGGTTTCCCGTTTCAATCCGACATCGTCGCTTGCAATCGACGGGGCGGTTTCGCATAATAGCTTTTAAGCTTCGCGACGGAAAACGCAGATGAAACGAACCATATACCGTTGCTTTGGGGCATAGCCCCGCTTCATCTTCTCTCGCGCAGCCAACTGAATGATGCGATTTGGGTGCTGGAAGATGGGGAGAGCTCATGGCTTCTTCTGATGCAACACAACGAGCAGTCCTTGCCGGACTTTCGTGCGGGATCGGCCTTGCCGCTCCCGTGGTTATGTATGCCGCGACGCTGCCGTTTTCGTCGGTGAACGAGACGGTCGTGGCAGGTGCGGTTCCCTTCGCCGTGGGCGCGGTGGCGGGCGTGGGTATCTATGCCGCCTCGCTGGGTATCTCCGAGTACCGTGCGCAGCGTGAAGAGCGTCTGTTCCAGCCCGATGCCATGGGCGGTGCCGCCAATCTCAATCAGCATCAAAGCGAGTTCAAGACCGCCTCGATTCCAGCCCAGCAGCAGGATGCGACTCCTTACGCTGCGGCTTCTGCTTCTCAGGCTCAGGCGGAGCAGCCTACCTCGGCATTCCTTTCCGGCCTGACTGGTGCGTTCCAGCGCCGTCATGCCGATGATGGTGTCCCTACCATCGCTCGAGCCGCAGATGCTATGGACGAGGACGAGGCTTGGTCCATGATCGACAGTATGCTCGACGACGATTCGCCGGTGAGCTGCGACCCTGCACACTCGCGCGACGTCTATCAAATCGCCATCGACGAGCTCACCAACGGCGGGCAGACCGGCTCTTTCAATCGCGACGACATCGCCGCCGCGGCGCGTGCCGTGTCTGGCTCCCAGGCCGCCCCTGCGGGCAGCACGGCGGCTTTCGTGGCACTCGTTGCCAACGCGGCAGCCAATAACGCTTACAGCGCTACCTCGGCGGATGCGAACGCTTCTGCCGACAATTCGTACATTGATGAAGCCATGACC
>URHU01000166.1:0-3261 GCA_900547715.1 uncultured Collinsella sp.
CGAGATTTCTGCCTGTCTCGTGGGCTCGGAGATGTGTATAAGAGACAGTCCGGGAACCTGCCATGCGCGCCGCGTGTCCTTAGTCCTCGGCGTTGTAGCCAAAGCGACGAATCTGGGCCTCGTCGTCACGCCAGCCGGCCTTGACCTTCACGTCCAGCTCCAAAAAGACTTGCGTGCGAAAAATGCGCTCAAGATCGCGACGGGCGTCGATACCGATATGCTTGATCATCTCGCCGCCCTTACCGATGATGATCCCCTTTTGCCCCTCACGCTCGACGTAAATGGTGGCGTGCACGCGCAGTACCTTCTTGGTCTGCTCGAGCGCATCGCAGATCACGCCAACGGAGTGCGGGATCTCATCACGGGTGCGGCGCAAGACCTTCTCGCGCACAAACTCGGCAACGAGCGTCTCATCGGAAGCGTCGGTACCCATGTCCTCGGGGAACCAACGCGGACCCTCGGGCAAAAAGTGCGCAACGGTCTCGATAAAGGCATCGACGTTGAAGTTCTTGACCGACGACGTCACGATCTCGTCGTCATATTCCATGAGCTCGTGGGCAGCCTTAAGCTGTTCCATGACCTGTGCGGGGTCGGCCTCATCGGCCTTGGTGAGCACCAGGACCTTCTTGCAACGGGCGCATCTGACGCGCTCGGCAACCCAAGCGTCTCCCCTGCCGATCGGCTTGGTGGCATCAATCAAAAACGCGACGACATCGACATCGTTCAGCTCGAACAACGCGCTCTTGTTGAGCTCGGATCCCAGACCGTCCTTGGGCTTATGAATACCCGGGGTATCGACAAAGACTAGCTGGTAGCCGGGACGGTTGACGACGGCGCGCATGCGGCGACGGGTCGTCTGAGCCACCGGCGAGGTGATGGCGACCTTTTTGCCATAGCAGGCATTAAGCAGCGTGGACTTGCCGGCGTTGGGGCGTCCGACCAGGGCCACAAAGCCGCTGCGGAAACCGGGCTCCACGTCACCAAAGCCCGCGAGGCTGTCGCCCTCGTCGCACAGGGCGTCGAGCTCCTCGTCGCTCATGCCCTCAAACGGGTCGAACTCCTCGACATCCTCGAGCTCCTCGGTATCCACCGCGTCCAGGGACTCGTCGTCCAAAATCTCATCGGTAGGCTGCATATTGTCGGACATGGGAATCCCTTTCTAAATAAAGCCGAGCGCGTGGGCAAATACCAGCACGCCCACAATCGCGGCGGTGATGGAAAGAATGTAAACAGAGGCAGCGGCGATATCCTTCGCGCGCTTGGCCAGTGGATGCAGCTCTTGGGTCGCGAGGTCGACAATCGCCTCCATGGCGGTATTGCACAGCTCGCCGTGAATCACCAGGCCACAACAGATGATAATCGTGGCCCACTCGGCAATGTCGAGGCCCACGATACAGCCGGCAATGACGGTGCACACGCCCGCCACGAGCATGACCTTAATGTTGCGCTCGGTCTTGACGGCGGTAACGAAGCCCTCCATGGCATAGGAGAACGACTTTAAGAAGGACGGATGGTCCTTGTTAGATCCGGGAATCATAGACGGCTCCTAGTCGTGGGCGTGGTTGGTGATGGGGCCGACATGGACTAGCTTGGGGTCCTCGCCGCGCTCGAGCGCCAGATCGCGCAGGGTGGCGTCCTCGCGGGCCTCCATGACCTCGGCCTCGTCGTCATCAATATGGTCATAGCCCAGCAGGTGCAGCATGCCGTGAACGAGCATCAGACGGCACTCGTCAGCGGGGCTATTGCCAAAACCGGGGGCCTGACGGGCAATGACCTCCGGGGCCAAGATGATATCGCCGAGCTCGAGCGTCTCATCGGCGGGAATGTCATCGTCAAAGGCCGAGTCGCATTCAAACGAGAGCACATCGGTGGTGCGGTCGATGCCGCGCCACTCGTGGTTGAGCTCGTGCATCTCGTCCTCGTCGACATACGAAAGGGAAATCTCGACTTCACGCTCAACGCTCTCGGCGGCAAGCACAACCTCGCAGATGTGCTCCACCTCCTGCGCGTCGAGCAGCGTATCGAGCTCGGCATCGTTGCTGATCAATACACTCAACGGGACTCCTTCCGGTCACGTGCGCGTTTCTCGCGCACATCATCATAAGTATCGTATGCCTCGACGATACGTCCCACCAAGGCATGGCGCACCACGTCGGCACGCTCGAGGTGCGAAAATGCGACATCGTCGACACGGCCCAAAATCTGCTCAACGTCAGCAAGACCGCCGCGACGACCAACCAGGTCGCGCTGACTCAGGTCGCCGGTAATCACAAACTTGGAGTTGAAGCCCAGGCGCGTCAGGAACATCTTCATCTGCTCGGGCGTGGTATTTTGCGCCTCGTCGAGCACCACGAAGGCATCACTCAGCGTGCGGCCGCGCATGTAGGCAAGCGGGGCGATCTCGATCACGCCGCGCTCCATAAGCTCATCGGTTCGCTCGCGATCCATCATGTCAAAAAGGGCGTCGTAGAGCGGACGCATGTAGGGATCGATCTTTTCCTCAAGGGTACCGGGCAAAAAGCCCAGATTCTCCCCCGCCTCGACAACCGGACGCGTCAAGATCAGACGACCCACCTCGTGACGCTTGAGCGCGGCAACGGCGAGCGCCATAGCCAGATAGGTCTTACCGGTACCGGCAGGACCCAAGCCAAACGTGATGGTATGCGAGCGGATGGCATCCACATAGCGCTTTTGCCCGAGCGTCTTGGGGCGAATGACGCGGCCGCGATACGAAAGCAGCACGTCATCGCGAAGCGACGTAGTCTCGTGCTCACCGTCGCGCAAGACGGCCAGACAGCGAGAAACATCGTCGGCAGACAGCGTGCGCCCGGCGGCCGCCTCGCGAAAAGCATGCTCGAAAAAGCGCGCCACGAGTTCGACCTCGTTCGGGTCGCCGCTCACGGAGATGCTATCGCCACGGGCGACCACATGAGCGCGAACCAAGCTCTCGAGCGCACGAAGGACGCCGTCGCCGGCGCCCAAAACGCGCGAGGGATCAATCCCCTCGGGAACGGTAAGTCTAATCTTCGAGGCTTCCATGAACCTCCCTGCGTGCATGGACCAAGCCGGAATCATCGACTCCGATGATAGCAACATCGAGCAGGCACGGGGCTGTAAGTCCACAGGTATCGTCAAGACGGGCATGATGGAACGAGCCGAGCGTCAGGTTGTCACCATACTCGAGCACGGCACGCTCGACCGTGCCCACGCGACGACGAGCGTCGGCAATAGCGAGCTCCTGTGCGGCTGTCTCTTATACAC
>URHU01000167.1:0-3214 GCA_900547715.1 uncultured Collinsella sp.
GATCGTCGGCAGCGTCAGATGTGTATAAGAGACAGACTCTTATCAGTCAAGATAATTATTTATTAAACGACGGCACACGACGCTGTCGTACGCATGTCGGCGGTGTTCGTCTGGACGACAACCGTTGATATAGTTGACCTTAACTTGTAAAGGAGGGTGCGCACATGCCGCAGACGACATATATTCGCCGCGTTGCCGCGCGTGCCCTGTATATGGCTCGGAGCCGCATATGAGCAGGTATGTTCACGGCTCCGGGAGAGACGACGCACAACTAAATAATCGACCGCAAAGCAGGTTCCCCAAAATTCCGGGTTTTCGCGCGGCTGGGTTTTCGCCACCCACCGTGCAGCAATACCGTAGCTATCCGTTTTTGGTTCGAGAGGGGAACCGTCATGGCCGAAGAATTCGATTTCCATCCGATGTGGGAGAGCCTCGGCATGAATCTTGCCGACCACGACATGCTGCTGGGCGCCGTGGGCCAGATGTACGGCGATATGTTCCTGACGCAGAACAATCGCCCCAAGTCCACGTCCTACCTGGATTTTGTCGCCACCAACATCCACAGCGGCCGTATTAAGGAGATGCTCGACAAGAAGGAGGCCGGCGAGGCCACCAAGATCGTGGGCTCGTTCTGCGTGTACGTGCCCGAGGAGATCGTGCTTGCCTGTGACGGCATTCCCGTGGGCCTGTGCTCGGGTGCCGATTGGGCAACCGATAAGGTCGAGGAGCACCTGCCGCGCAACACCTGCCCGCTTATCAAGAGCTTTGCCGGCTTTAAGCTGGGCGAGGTCTGCCCTTACATTGAGTCGAGTGACCTGGTGGTGGGCGAGAACACCTGCGACGGCAAGAAGAAGGCCTACGAGTTCTTTGCCACGCAAAAGAACATGTACGTCATGGATATTCCCAACGTACACGACGAGTCGACGCTCGTGACCTGGAAGGCCGAGGTCAAGAAGCTCGCCGCCAAGATCGAGGAAGAGTGCGGCGTCAAGATTACGCCTGAGCGTCTGAAGGCCGCCATCCACGCCGTCAACGAAAAGCGTCGCGCCTTGCAGCGCCTGGCTGCGACCCGCGCTGCCGACCCGGCGCCCATCAGCGGTCTCGACAGCCTGCTGACCGTCCAGGCCGCCTTTATGGACGACACGCCGCGTCTGACCGGAGCCATTAACGATATGGCGGCTGAGTGCGAGCAGCGTGTCGAGGCCGGCGAGGGCGTGGCGCCCAAGGGGACCAAGCGCATCCTGTACACCGGTACGCCCATGGCCGTGCCCAACTGGAAGCTGTTCAACCTCATCGAGAAGGCCGGCGGCGTTGTGGTAGGCGAGGAGTCCTGCACGGGCTCGCGCTACTACAAGGACCTGGTCGACGAGTCCGGCGAGACGGTCGATGAGATGCTCGATGCCATTGCCGAGCGCTACTTTAAGATCAACTGCGCTGTCTTTACGCCCAACGACCAGCGTATGAAGGACATCGTCCAGATGGCGCACGACCTGCATGCCGACGGCATCGTCGACGTGGCCTTGCAGTTCTGCACGCTCTACGAAATGGAGTCGTTTGCCGTGGAGAAGGCCGCCGAGGAGGCCGGCATTCCGTTTATGCACATCACCACCGACTACGCCGGCGAGGATGCAGGCCAACTGCAAACCAGGATCGAAGCTTTCTTGGAAACCATTTAGGGCTATCCGTCTCGCCGGCTTCCCCAGGCACCCGATCTTGCCGTTCAAACCGTCGCTTGCGTACCAAAGTGCGCGGCGCTCCTCTTTCACGGCAACCTCGAGCACCTGGGAAAGCCGTTTCCTTGGTTGGTTAAAAGGTTTGTTAAGGAGCTATATGTCGGAATATATTGAGCAGCCGTTGCCGTCCACGTTTGAGGAGTTCAACGAACAGCGCAAGGCGTCGTTTATTTGCGTCAAGGATTACAAGCAGGCCGGTAATCGCCTGGTCGGCTTTTTGTGCAGCTATACGCCGCTCGAGATTATCGATGCCGCGGGCGCTGCAAGTGTGGCCTTGTGCGGTACATCCGACGAGGTGATTCCCGAGGCCGAGAAAGTGCTGCCGGCAAATCTGTGTCCGCTCATCAAATCGACGTACGGCTTTGCCTACTCGCAAAAGTGCCCGTTTACGTACTTTAGCGACATGATCATCGGTGAGACCACCTGCGACGGCAAGAAGAAGATGTACGAGCTGCTCAACGAACTCAAGCGCACGCACATTCTGCATCTTCCGCAGGGTCGCGATCGTGCCTACGAGCGTGATGGCTGGTACGAGGAGTGTCGCCTGCTCAAGGAGGAGCTCGAAGGCTTCTACGGCATCACGATTACCGACGATGACCTGCGCGCTGCCGTCCGTCGTCGCAACCGCTTGCGTGCGGCCCAGCTCGACATGTTTGCGCTGCAGGCCAACCAGCCGGCGGCCATGAGCGGCGTCGACCTGATGAGCACCATGTTTGCCGGTACGTTTAGCTTTGATATCGAGGCCTATACGCAGCAGCTGGAGCAAAAGGTCGCCAAGCTGCGCGAGGCCTACGACGCGGGCGAGCGTCCGGTTGCGGCGGATGCCAAGCGCATTCTGATCACCGGCTGTCCGGTGGGCGGCGTGATCAACAAGATCGGTCGCACCATCGAGTCCAACGGCGGTGTGGTCGTGTGCATGGACGACTGCTCGGGCGAGCGCACGGCGGCCATGATGATCGATTCGGAGGCTCCCGACATCCTGCGCGCCATCGCCGACCGCTACCTGGACATCAACTGCTCGGTCATGACGCCAAACGACGGTCGTATGGAAAACACGCTGGCCATGTGCGAGAAGTATCACGTCGATGGCGTAGTGGAGAGCGTGCTCCAGGCGTGCCACACCTTCAACGTGGAGAGTGCGCGCATGCAGGAGGCAGTCGAGGGCGCGGGCATTCCGTATATGAAGATCGAGACCGATTACAGCAACGGCGACATGGGCCAGATCGAGACCCGCATCGCCGCCTTCATCGAAACCCTCTAGCTTCCTCAGGCACCGGATCTTGCCCCTCAAACCGTCGCTTGCGTACCCAAAGTACGCTGCGCTCCTCTTTCGGGGCAATCTCCGGCACCTGAGAAACCTAGAGCTAAGGCGCCTGAACGCGCCGCTGTCTTTGATGTTTAGATTGGGAGAGAGCCATGATAGGGATCGGGATCTGTCTCTTATACACATCTCCGAGCCCACGAGACAGGCAGAAATCTCG
>URHU01000168.1:0-3213 GCA_900547715.1 uncultured Collinsella sp.
CTGCCTGTCTCGTGGGCTCGGAGATGTGTATAAGAGACAGACGTTTTGCGCCGGCGACAGCGACTCCATGACCTCGGCGGTCATGCAGCGCTCCTTGGTCTTGGCGACGAACTCCTTGACGACCTTAAAGTTGACGTCGGCCTCGAGCAGCGCCATGCGAATATCGCGCATGGCCGAAGTAATATCGGCCTCGGTCAGCTTGCCCTTGCCGCGCAGGCGGTCAAATGTGTCGTTGAGGCGATCGCTCAGGGAATCAAACACTAGTCACTCCTTAATTGGACTCGCCCACCAGGGCGCGGCAGAAATCTTTGGCATTGAACTCCTGCAGATCATCGACCTGCTCGCCCACGCCCACGCGCAGGATCGGGAGCTTGAGTTTCTCGGCCACGGCCATGGCGATACCGCCCTTAGCCGTGCCGTCGAGCTTAGTCATGATAATACCGTCCAGGCCCAGCGCCTCGTTAAACTCGAGCGCCTGGTTCAGACCGTTTTGGCCCGTCGCGGCGTCGATCACAAGCACGACCGAAACCGGCATGGGACCGGCGGCCATATTGGCGGCGCGCTTACGCGTCACGTTGACCACCTTGGCAAGCTCGCGCATGAGCTCAGGGCTCGTGTGCAGACGGCCGGCGGTATCGATAAGCACCAGGTCGCTGCCGCGCTTGTCGGCCTCGTCGAGCACGTCGTAGCAAACACTTGCCGGGTCGGAGCCGCGGTCGCGCTTGATAACCGGTACGCCGGCACGCTGCCCCCACACATCGAGCTGCTCGATGGCGGCGGCGCGGAAGGTGTCGGCCGAACCGATCACCACGTTCTTGCCGCGGGCGGCCATGGCGCTCGCGATCTTACCGACCGTCGTGGTCTTGCCGGCACCGTTAATGCCCACAAACAGCACGCAGCTCGGCGTATCGGAAAACGGATCGCGCTCGATGGGCACAAAGTGCTGCTCGAGCTGCTCGGCCAGGGCACGGCGAAGCTGCGGAGCGGTCTTGAGGTTCTTCTTGGCCGCGGCATCGCGTAGGTCATCGGAGACCTGAATGGCGACCTCGGCACCCATGTCACCCATAACGAGGGTGTCCTCCAAGTCCTCCCAAAAATCCTCGTCGACCTCGCCGCCAAAGTAAAAGACCTCGTTGAGGGCCTCGCGGCTGCGCTCAAGTCCGCGCGAGAGTGCGTCAAAGAATCCCATTATGCATTCACGACCTTTCCGGTTTCGCGATCGAGTTTTTGCGAGACGACGCGACTGACGCCGTCGGCTTGCATCGAGACGCCATAGAGGACGTCAGCGTCCTCCATAGTACGGCGCTGATGCGAGATGACCAAGAGCTGCGTATCGGAACGCAGTACATCAAGGGCGCCGATGAGCTTGGACAAGTTGGCGTCGTCGAGCGCCGCCTCGACCTCGTCCAGCACATAGAACGGCACCGTACGCGTGCGGTACACGGCAAAGAGCAGGGCGAGCGCCGTCAGGCTCTTCTCGCCACCCGACATGAGCATCATCTTGGTGATGCGCTTGCCGCGCGGCTGCGCCACGACCTCGATACCCGTATCAGCCGGGTGCTCGGGGTCGGTCATCTCCAGATGCGCCTGGCCGCCCGGGAACAGCATGGCGAAGATCTCGCGGAAGTTCGCGTCGACCTTCTCAAACGTCACCAGGAAGGCCTTCCGCATCTTGCGATCAATGGCCACCGTGATCTTGGTGAGCGCCTTGCGCGCGCTCTCCAGATCGGCCAGCTGCTCCTCGATGTAGTCGGCGCGGCGCTTGAGCTGCTCGTACTCCTCCATGGCAACTTGGTTAACGGGACCAAGGTTGTTGATCTGGCGCACAAGCTGGTTGAGCTCGCGCTCGGCGGCGTCGCGGTCGGTGGGCGCGGGAAGCATGAGCGCTTCCTCGAGTACCGTGGTACCATCGGCGGTGATGGCCTTGATGGCCGCCTCCACCTGCACCTCGAGCTTGCCGCGTGCGACCTTGAACTCGTTTTGCGTGGCAGAGGCGGTATCGACTCGCTCCTTAGCGCGGGCAACCTCTGCCTTGGCATCCTCGATGGTCTTCTTGAGCGAAGCGGAGTCCGCCTCCTCCAGAGAGGCCTGGTCACGCAGGCGCGCTGCCCAATCCGACGCGCGTTCCAACAGGGCAGAATAGCGTTCGTGCATGGGATCGACGCGCAGGCGCAGCAGCTCGAGCGAGCGCGAGGCCTGGCGTGTTCCGCGGATACGACGGTCGATGCCCTCAAGACGATGCTCCAGGTCGGGCACGCGGCCCTTCAGCGAACGCAGGCGTTCACTCGTCTGGGCTAGGCGAACCTTGGCGTCGGCGAGCTTGCCGGCAGCCTCGGAATCGTCACGGCGAACGCGGTCGAGTTCGTCGTTGGCCTCGGCAATCTGCAAGCCCAGATCGCTTGCCTGCGCACGGGCCTCGTCACGCGAACGGGTGAGCTCGTCCACGCGCGGGCGCGCGGCGCGAACGGCCTCGGCAGCCTGCTCACGGCGCTTGGAGATACGCACGCGCTCGACCTCGGCATTGTTGGCGCTTTGCTCCAGACGGCCGATCTCGGACAACAGGGAGCGGCGCTCGCCCTCAAGGCGGGCAATCTCACCGGCGGCATCGCCCTCAGCGGCACGCGCTTCCTCAACGGCCGCATTGGCCTCGACGACCTGATCCGACACATGCTCAAACACAGCGGCCAAATCGGACTCAAGCCCCTCCAGCTCGCGAATGCGACGCTTACGCTCCAGAGCACCCGACGCCTCGCCGGCATCGAGGCCCACACGCACCAGGCCGCCACAGCTTACGCGGGCGCCATCGGGAGTCACATAGGTCACACCGTCAACGACAGGCGCAGCCAGCGCGGCAGCCAAGTCATCGACCACGTAATAGCCGCCGAGCAGCGCCTCGACGACGGGTCCGTAGCCTGCACGCACGGACAGACGATCAACCAGGCGGGTACCGGCAGCGCCCTCAGCGGCGGTAGAGCCGCTCACGCCGCGCGTCACCAGCAGTGCTTCGCCCGAGGCCTTCTTTTGGTCCAGAGCCGCACGACCGGCACGCTCAAGCGTGGCGGCGTCATCAAACAGCAGCGCATCGATATCGCCGGCGAGCAATTGCTCAACCAGGCCCTCAAGCTCGCGCGGGGCCTCCAGCACGTCGCCCAGACGACCCAAGACCTGTCTCTTATACACATCTGACGCTGCCGACGATCTTACGCGTGTAGA
>URHU01000169.1:0-3131 GCA_900547715.1 uncultured Collinsella sp.
GAGATTTCTGCCTGTCTCGTGGGCTCGGAGATGTGTATAAGAGACAGGTCTTTACTTGGCATCGGCCCAGGTTATGCCGGTGCTGGCTTCGGCGATTAGAGGGACGCGGAGGTCTACTACGTGCTCCATGACGTCGCGGACCATGGTGGTTAGGCGCTCGACTTCATCGACGGGGCACTCAAAGTCCAGTTCGTCGTGTACCTGCAGAATCATATGGGCGGCAAAGCCCTCTTCTTCCAGGCGGCGGCTTACGCGGGCCATTGCGATCTTGATGATGTCGGCCGCGGTGCCCTGCATGGGGTGGTTCATGGCCGTGCGCTCGCCAAAGCCGCGGAGCTGCGGGTTTTTGGCCTTGAGCTCCGGAATATGACGACGGCGGCCGTACATGGTCTCGGCGTAGCCCGTCTGCTTGGCGCGCGCCACCACGTTGTCGAGAAACGTACGCACGCCTGGATAGGCCTCGTAGTAGCGGTCGATCATGTCGCGTGCCTCGGCCATCGAGATATGCAGCGACTGCGACAGGCCGTAAGCCTGCTGACCATACACGATGCCAAAGTTCACGGCCTTGGCGCGACTGCGCAGGTCGGGCGTTACCTCGAACACGGGAACGCCAAACACGCGCGCCGCCGTCTCGGCATGGAAGTCCTCGCCCTCGTTAAAGGCGCGCACCAAGTGCTCGTCACCCGAGAGATGCGCCAGCAGACGCAGCTCGATCTGCGAGTAGTCCACCGCCAAAAAGACGCTTCCCTCGCCTGCCGAAAACGCCGTCTTGACGGTACGACCCAGCTCCGAGCGCGTCGGGATGTTCTGCAGGTTCGGGTCGCTCGAGGACAGACGCCCCGTTGCTGTGATGGTCTGGTTGTACGTAGTGTGCACACGACCGTCACCACGGCGTAGCGGGCCCAGCGTGTCCAGATAGGTGGACTTGATTTTGGACTTCTCACGCCAGTCCAAAATCAGGCGCACGATCTCGTGGTCGCGGGCAAGGTCACTCAGCACCTTGGCGTTGGTCGAATAATAGCCGCGCTTAGTCTTCTTGAGGCCCTTGGTCGGAAGCCCCATCACATCAAAGAGCACATGCGACAGCTGCATGGGACTGCCAATATTAAAGGTCTCGTCACCCGCCAGGTCACGAATGCTGCGCTCGACCTCGGCAATCTGAGTCGCCAGGCCCTCGGACAGACTATGCAGACGGTCGGGGTCTACGAGCATGCCCGCGCGCTCCATCTTGGCAAGCACCGGCACAAGCGGCATCTCGATGCCGTCGAACACGTTGGTGGCGTTCTCACGGGCCATGCGGTCGCGCAGCGGTGCGACCAGCGCCAGCGTTAAGGCCGCCGTGCGAGCGGCGGGCGCGGGGGCGTCCTCGCCGGCACCCTCTGCACCGCGCGCCGCAGGCAGCGCCATCTGCAGATAGGTATCGGCCAGATACGCCTCATCGAACTCGGAGCGGTCGGAATCCAGCAGGTAGGCGGCAACCACGGTATCGAAGATGCGCGTGGAATCGACTGCCAGCGGGTCCATAAGCTCGGGCTCAGAAGAATCGATGGGCGAAAGCTCGTGCAACAGCGCCTTCATATCCGGGCTCGCCACGCGACCCTCCATAAACAGACGCGCGAGCACGCCGGCAATCACGCCGTGGACGAAGTTGAAGCCCTCAACCTCAGCCGCCGCACAGCTGTCGCCCTCCTCGAGCGCGAACAGGCCCTTGGACGTCGCCAGCCACAGCGTGCGCGTCAGTCCAAAGAGCGCGCCCTCTTCCTTGTCGTCGTCCACCACGGCGGTGACCCACTCGCCGGCATCAATCGCGCGGGAGACCTCAGCCGCAACGGCACCAAGCGCGTCAGCATCGCCGGCGGCTGAGCGAACCATAGCAGGTATCTCAAACACACTGGAGGCAGCAGCCCCGCCCTCGCCGCCGATCAGCGCCAAGAAACGGTTCTGCATGGCGGTGATACCAAGCGTACCCAGCGCCGCGGAAACCTCATCGGCAGAAAACGCCGGGAAGGACGTCGCCTCAAAGTCGAGCTTGACGGGCGCATCGGTGCGGATGGTCGCGACCTTGCGGCTCAGCAGGGCATCGTCGATGTGTGCGCGCAGGTTCTCGCCCATCTTGCCCTTGACCTCGTCGGCATGCGCGATGACTTCGTCCAGGCTACCGTACTTCGCAATGAGCGCACTCGCCTTTTTGGGGCCGATGCCCGGTACGCCGGGGATGTTATCCGACGTGTCGCCCTTCAGACCGTAAAAATCGGGCACAAGCGCCGGCGTAATGCCGTGATACAGGTCATCCACGCTCTCGGGCGTCATAATCGCTACGTCGGACAGGCCCTTACGGGTCGAGACCACGTTGACGTGCTCGGTAACAAGCTGATACATGTCGCGATCACCGGTCACCAGCAGCATGTCGCAGCCGGCCTGCTCGCCCAAGCGCGCCATGGTTCCCAGGATATCGTCGCCTTCCCAGCCCTCGGACTGCAGAATCGGCACGTTGAGCGCGGTGAGCAGCTCCTTAATCATAGGGAACTGCGCATGCAGATCGGGGTCCATGGGCGGGCGTTGCGCCTTATACTGCGGCAGCATCTCCATGCGCACGCGCGGCTTACCCTTGTCAAACGCCACGACCACACCGTCGGGGTTAAAGGCATCAATCATCTTAAGAAACATGTTCAGAAAGCCAAAGATCGCGTTGGTGGGGCGACCGTCCGGCGCGTTCATGGTCGGCGGCACGGCGTGAAAGGCGCGGTGCATGAGCGAGTTGCCGTCGATAACGGCAAAAGTGCGGCGCTTGTCAGACATATTAAATACCTCGCTTTGGGCTGGGCACGGTTTGCTCACTCCAGTTTACACGCTCCCCGCCCCGCGGCCACCTCACATCAAGCTCCCCCGCCACCGTGAGCCCGCGCGTGATACGATGGCTCACGGTACATCAACCAGCACGATCGATCCGAAAGGAGCCTGCGTCATGGAGCGTCCCTGCGCATGGAAAAAGTACACGCCACAGCAAGTCGAGGAGCTCGAGGAGCTTTGCCGCGGCTATAAGCAGTTTTTGAGCGAGAACAAGACCGAGCGCCTGTGCGTCTGTCTCTTATACACATCTGACGCTGCCGACGATCTTACGCGTGTAGATC
>URHU01000170.1:0-3071 GCA_900547715.1 uncultured Collinsella sp.
CTCGGAGATGTGTATAAGAGACAGGTGTAGGTGAGCGTTATGAAGTTTCTTAAAGACAAGCAGACGCGTCACGACTTTGTCACGTACGCCATGTGCATCGTGGCCTTCGCCATCGTGTTCTTTATGCAGTCTAACCACATGATTCCGCGCATGATCGCCGGTCAGCTGGTTCCCATCACGGCCTATATCGTCATGGCCATTTCCCTCAACCTCGTCGTCGGCATCGCGGGCGACTTGTCGCTGGGCCACGCGGGCTTTATGAGCGTCGGTGCCTACACGGGCATCGTCACCGCCGTCGCGCTGGAGAGCGCCGTTCCGTCCGATCCGATGCGTCTGATCATCAGCATTGTGGTCGGCGCTATCGCCGCTGCCATCTTGGGCTTCTTGATTGGTATCCCGGTCCTGCGCCTGAGCGGCGACTATCTGGCCATCGTGACCCTGGCTTTTGGCGAGATCATCAAAGAGATCGTCACCTGCCTCATTGTGGGCGTCGACTCCCGCGGCCTGCACGTGATTTTTAACATCACGGGCAACTCTACGATCGACGACCTGCACCTGCTCGAGGACGGCACCGCCATCATCAAGGGCGCCCAGGGCGCCTCGGGCGTGTCGACGTACTCGACCTTCCTCGCCGGTGCCATCCTGGTCATGGTCACACTCGTGATCGTGCTCAACCTGGTCCGCAGCCGTACCGGCCGTGCCATTATGGCCGTGCGCGATAACAAGATTGCAGCCGAGTCCGTAGGCATCTCCGTCACGGAGTACCGCATGATCGCCTTCGTGGTTTCCGCTGCCCTCGCCGGTGCTGCCGGAGCTCTCTTCGGCGGTAACTTCTCGCAGCTCTCCGCCACCAAGTTCGACTTCAACACGTCGATCCTCATTCTGGTGTTCGTGGTCCTGGGCGGCCTGGGCAACATGCGCGGTTCCGTCATCGCGGCGGCGTTGCTCACGGTGCTTCCCGAGCTGCTCCGTCAGTTCTCGGACTACCGCATGCTCATCTACGCCATCGTGTTGATCCTGGTCATGATCTTTACCAACAACCCGCAGCTCAAGGCGTTCTTCGGTCGCGTCAAGGACCGCTTTGCTTCCAAGAAGGAGGTGGCAGCCGATGCCCAGTAAATTTGAGTTCAACAAGGGCAAGATGGTCCCGTATCCTTCTGGCGCCATCGTTCCCGACCGTGACCTGGGCGAGCGCCCGGCACTCGAGTGCATCCACCTGGGCATTGAGTTCGGTGGCCTTAAGGCAGTCGATGACTTTAGCCTGACTATCGGCAAGACCGAGATCGCCGGTCTCATCGGCCCCAACGGTGCCGGCAAGACCACGGTCTTCAACCTGCTCACCAAGGTGTACCAGCCTACGCACGGCACCATCCTGCTCGATGGTGAGGACACCTCGGGCAAGTCGGTCTACCAGGTCAACCGCATGGGTATTGCCCGTACGTTCCAGAACATTCGCCTGTTCAACACCATGACGGTGGAGGACAACGTTAAGGTCGGCCTGCACAACCAGGAGCGCTACTCCGGTTTTGAGGGCGTGCTGCGCCTGCCGACGTATTGGAAGCACGAGAAGGCCGCCCACGAGCGCGCCATGGAGCTGCTGTCCATTTTTGACATGGAGCACCTGGCAAATGAACAGGCCGGCTCGCTTCCTTACGGCGCTCAGCGTCGTCTGGAAATCGTCCGCGCGCTTGCCACCAACCCCAAGCTGCTGCTGCTCGACGAGCCTGCCGCCGGCATGAACCCGTCCGAGACCGCAGAGCTCATGGCGAACATCGTCAAGATCCGCGACACCTTCGGCATCGCCATCATGCTTATCGAGCATGATATGTCGCTCGTCATGAACATCTGCGAGGGCATCTGCGTGCTTAACTTTGGTAAGGTTATCGCCAAGGGCACGGCAGAGGAAATCCAGAACAACGACGCCGTTATCGAGGCGTATCTGGGCAAGCAGGGTAAGGGGGAGAACTAAATGGCAGAGCCGATGCTTTCCGTCTACAACATCAACGTCTGGTACGGCGCTATCCACGCCATCAAGGATATCTCCTTTAACGTCAACGAGGGCGAGATCGTGGCTCTGATCGGTGCGAACGGTGCCGGCAAGTCCACAACGCTCAAGACTGTCTCGGGCCTGCTGCGCTCCAAGACCGGCTCCATCAAGTTTATGGGCGAGGACATTACCCATACGCCCGCTGATAAGCTGGTTGGTAAGGGCCTGGCTCAGGTTCCCGAGGGTCGTCGCGCCTTTTTGCAGATGACGGTCGAGGAGAACCTGGAGATGGGTGCCTATACGCAGCCCAAGTCCACGGTGGCTCCGGGCCTGGAGCGCGTCTACGAGCAGTTCCCGCGCCTGAAGGAACGTCGTCGCCAGGTCGCCGGCACCCTTTCGGGCGGCGAGCAGCAGATGCTCGTTATGGGGCGCGCCCTTATGAGTAACCCCAAACTGCTTATGCTCGACGAACCTTCCATGGGTCTGGCACCGATTCTGATCGAACAGATCTTCCAGATTGTCGAGGACCTGCACAAGGCCGGCACCACGGTGCTTCTGGTCGAGCAAAACGCGCAGATGGCGCTTTCCATCGCCACACGCGGTTACGTGCTCGAGACCGGCAAGATCACCATGACCGGCACCGGCCAAGAGCTACTGCACGACGACAACGTCCGCAAAGCATATCTTGGTGGTTAATTCATTCAACGAAAGGGGCACTGACTATCCCGGTCAGCGCCCCTTTTAAGTTGCGGTGAAACAGGGACTGAATACGGGCTCCAGAGGCCAAAAGAGTCCCTATTCCACCGCAACTTCATGGGGATGTGTGACAATGCCCGTCGGAAAACATCTGTTGTCTTTGGGGGTCTATCTATGCTGTACGAGTTTTGTGCCGAGAACTTTGAGCGGGTGCCGGCGGCTATCGATGCCGGTGCAAAGCGTATCGAACTGTGCGACAACCTTGCCGTCGGTGGCACTACGCCTTCGGCCGGTGTTATCAGCGCTACGACCAGCTATGCCCACGAGCACGATGCACGGGTGATGTCTGTCTCTTATACACATCTCCGAGCCCACGAGACAGGCAGAA
>URHU01000171.1:0-3030 GCA_900547715.1 uncultured Collinsella sp.
GGCTCGGAGATGTGTATAAGAGACAGCCATAATCGAGGCGACTGACCAGAACACGGCATGTGCGCAAGCGACCACCAGGCGCGCGCAGACCAGGATGGGATAGGTCGGCGCCACAGCGGACAGGAACTGACCGAGCGAGAACACGGCCAGCACGCCCAGCAGCATCCGCTTGAACTCAAAGCGCGAGGCGAACACCATGAGCGGCAGCGACAGCAGCATGACGCCCCAGGCATAGACCGAGATCATGATGCCCGCCTGGGCCTCGGTGAGCGAGAACGACGCGGCGATATCAGTCAAAAGGCCGATGGGCATAAACTCCGACGTGTTGAACACGAACGCACAGCAGGTGAGCCCGACGAGTGGGAGCCACTGCTTGAGCGTGATGCCGTCTTGCCTTGTCTGAGTCATATATAACGTCTCCAATCGTTTTGAGCGGAGGCGATTATATAGCAACGGCCCCGCATCCGTCAGTACAGATGCGGGGCCGAAAACAATTCGATACACAGAGGTTGCGCCGTCAATTCATAACTAAGCCAACCCCAGCAATATGCCCGCCGAATGCACGACAAACGCCACGATCCAGGCAACGGCGACCTGAAACGCGAATACGGCCACGGCATAGCGCGCGCCCAACTCGCTCTTGACGGCGCCGATTGCCGCCACACAAGGCGGGTACAGCAACGTAAAGACCAAGAACACGTAGGCGGTAAACGGCGAAAACATGGTCGACAGCGCCGCGGGCGACGTTGCGCCCAAAAGCACCGTGAGCGTCGAGATGACGCTCTCCTTGGCAATGAGCCCCGTGACGAGCGCCGTCGAGGCGCGCCAGTCGCCAAAGCCGAGCGGGGCCAACACCGGCGCGATGATGCTACCCAGACCGGCAAGCAGGCTTTGCGACTGGTCGGCGACCACGTTAAAGCGGATGTCGAACGTCTGAAGGAACCAGATGACCACGGTCGCGGCAAAGATAATGGTAAAAGCCTTGGTAATAAAGTCCTTGGCCTTATCCCATGCCAGCATCACCGTCGTCTTGACGCTCGGCAGGCGGTAATTGGGGAGCTCCATGATAAACGGCACCGGGTCGCCCTTAAATGCCGTGCGGTTGAGCACCAAAGCCGCGATGCAGCCGACCACGATACCGATCAGATAGAGTGAGACCATGGCGGGAACCGTCGCCTGCGGGAAAAACGCCCCGCACAGCAAGCCGTAAACCGGCAACTTGGCTGAGCAGCTCATAAACGGCGTGAGCATGACCGTCATCTTGCGGTCGTGCTCGGATGGGAGAGTACGGGTCGACATGATAGCCGGCACGGTGCAGCCAAAACCGACGAGCATGGGCACGAAGCTGCGGCCCGACAGGCCAAAGCGACGCAACACCTTATCCATGACAAAGGCTACGCGTGCCATGTAGCCGGAGTCTTCCAGAATGGAGAGGAACAAGAAGAGCACGACGATAATCGGCAGGAAGGTCAGCACACTGCCCACGCCCGTAAGCACGCCGTCGACAGCCAGCGAGCGCACCACGTCGTTGGTGCCGAACGCCTTGAGGCCTGCATCGGCCGAAGCGATGATGGCAGCGATGCCGTCCTCCATAAGTCCCTGCAACGCCGCGCCGATCACGCCAAACGTCAGCCAAAAGACGAGGCCCATGATCAGCAGAAACGCCGGGATGGCCGTATAGCGACCCGTCAGAATGCGGTCGATCTTGACGGAGCGCACGTGCTCGCGGCTCTCGTGCGGCTTGACGACACAGCGCCCGCACACGTCGCCGATAAAGCTAAAGCGCATGTCGGCCAGCGCGGACAGGCGGTCGGTGCCGGCCTCGCCCTCCATCTGGGTAATGATGTGCTCGATGGCGTCGAGCTCGTTGCGATCCAGGTGAAGCGCCTCGGTTACCAGCTCATCGCCCTCGACCAGCTTGGTCGCCGCAAAGCGCACCGGGATGTGCGCCGTCACGGCATGGTCCTCGATCAGGTTAGCAATACCGTGGATGCAGCGATGCAGCGCACCGCCGTCCGGACCGTCGGGCGCGCAAAAGTCCAGGCGACCGGGGCGTTCGCGGAACCGCGCCACGTGCAAGGCATGATCCACCAGCTCGCCGATACCCTCGTTGCGGGCAGCGCTAATGGGGACAACAGGCACGCCCAGCAGTCTCTCGAGCAGGTTGACGTCCACGGCGCCGCCGTTGGCGGTCACCTCGTCCATCATGTTGAGCGCGATGACCATAGGACGGTCGAGCTCCATGAGCTGCAGTGTCAGGTACAGATTACGCTCGATGTTGGTAGCGTCAATGATGTCGATGATGGCGTCCGGACGCTCGTCGAGGATGAACTGACGGCTCACGACCTCTTCGCCTGTGTACGGCGACAGGGAGTAAATGCCAGGCAGGTCGGTAACGCTCGCCTCGGGATGGTTACGGATGGTGCCATCTTTGCGGTCGACCGTCACGCCGGGAAAGTTACCGACGTGCTGGTTGGAGCCTGTCAGCTGGTTGAATAACGTGGTCTTGCCGCAGTTTTGGTTGCCGGCGAGGGCAAAGTGCAGCGGCGCGCCCTCGGGCACGGCCGTCTTTGCCGCACGGGGCGAATACGTCCCCTCGCCCAGGGCCGGATGCTCCGTCGTGCCGATTGCGGCGTTAGCGCGCGGACCCGTATCGGTGTCGTGAATACCCACGAGCTCGATGCGAGCGGCATCGTCCTTGCGCAGTGTCAACTCGTAGCCACGCAGGCGGATCTCGAGCGGATCGCCCATGGGGGCGTACTTCATCATGGTGACTTCGGTGCCCGGCGTTAGGCCCATGTCCAAAATATGCTGTCGGAGTGCCTGATCGTCCGATGCCACCGATGCGACAACGGCGTCTTTTCCGATCTCGAGCGTATCGAGCTTCACGTCCGTGTTCCTCCCCCGACGCCCACAGGGCGTTGCATTTAGTTTACCTTGGCTAACCGTTTGCCACGGCTAACCAATTGTAACCATGCATGATCTGTCTCTTATACACATCTCCGAGCCCACGAGACAGGCAGAAATCTC
>URHU01000172.1:0-3004 GCA_900547715.1 uncultured Collinsella sp.
CAGCGTCAGATGTGTATAAGAGACAGAGGTCGCACTGGCCGATAAGGTGGGCACCGCCGCCGCCTATGTGTCCACAGGCGACTGCGTGGCCGGTTTTGTCTACAGTTCTGACATCTACCGCTACGACGGCATCGAGGAGGCCTTCGTGTGCCCCGAGGACTCGCACAAGCCCATCGTGTACCCGGGTGCCGTTGCCGAGAGCTCCGAGCACGCCGACGAGGCCAAGGCGTTCATCGACTTCTGCCTGACCAACAAGAAGGCTCAGAAGATTTGGGCCAAGTACGGCTTTGAGCTTTCCGCTTAGTGCGGCTTGGCGCGATAATTCCATCGCTTTGTGTTTCACTCCGTCCTTGTATTCGCTTGGAGCTTTTCGTGCTTAATAGATTCCGCATGCTTGTCGCCTGTGCTTTGACCTTCGCGCTTTGCTGGGTGCCGGGATTTGCGTTTGCTGGGGACGCTGAGAACGGGGCCCAGGTTGCTGCGACCGCTCATGGGCTTTCCTATGGGATCAAGGGTTTTGAACGGTTGGCCAAGGGGACCGCTCGTGCCATGGAGGGCCAGCCTGAGGGCTACCGGTTTCCCGTTGGCGAGGACGTGGACCTTGTAGTGGCGCCCGCTGCCGATCGCGTTGTGGTGTGGATATCGCCTAAGGCGGTCGAGAAGTATGGATTGGATCCGCAGGACAACGAGTGCGTATCGGGTCTCAAGGCCCTCGTCTGTGAGCTCGACAGCGCAAACTGCATGGGAGGTGCGCAGCTAGGGGACGTGGATCTTCCTTGGTATGTCACGGCGGAAACAACGTTTGAGACCGGCGGGTATACCTATGGCTTTGACGAGCGCGGTGCGGATGGGGACCGCTATGTGGTGATTGCATCAGCCTCGGGTGATGCCAAGGGCGGCGCGCGTTGGCTTGATAGCGCTCAAATGGTAGAAGCGTCGTCTATCGTGTTGCGGGACGAGCAGGGGCCCTTGACCTCTCTAACTTCCTTTTTGGGCGGTATCGACTATCGCCCGTTTTGGGTGTCCATAAAAACGAGCGGCCTTGCCCTGCTGATCTCCTTTGCGCTGGGCCTGTTCGCCGCGTGGAAGACTATGGGTACCTCGAGTCGCATCAAGGGCTTGCTCGACTCGGTCTTTACCATCCCCATGGTGTTGCCGCCCACGGTCTGCGGCTTTCTGCTCCTCATGCTGTTTGGCCGCTCGACCGGGGTGGGCCAGTGGCTCATCGCGCACGACATCTCGATCGTCTTTACCTGGCCCGCGGCGGTGATCTCTTCCGTGGTGGTGTCGTTCCCGCTCGTCTATCGTACGGCACTCGGAGCCTTCGAGAGTCTCGACACGCAGATGCTCGATGCGGCGCGCACGTTGGGCTGGTCCGAGCGTCGCATCTTTACTAAGCTTATGATGCCGCTTGGCTGGCCCTCGATTGCCGCCGGCACGGTGCTCGCCTTTGCCCGCGCGATGGGCGAGTTCGGCTGCACCCTGTTCTTTGCGGGCAACTACGCC
This sequence comes from uncultured Collinsella sp., assembly GCA_900547715.1. Lineage (GTDB taxonomy): Bacteria > Actinomycetota > Coriobacteriia > Coriobacteriales > Coriobacteriaceae > Collinsella. The sequence continues at coordinate 1,507 of URHU01000172.1, forward strand.
GGTATTACGCAGACCATCCCCATCGCCATCTACTTTGAGTGGATGGGCGGCAATACGTCGGTGGCCCTCTTTTGGGTCGTGGTCGTAATAGCGTTCAGCTTCCTGGTCATCCTATTCATCAACATGTACACGGCGCATTCGCAAAAGTATCGCGAGCGTGGTCTCTCCCGTGCGGAGCGCAAACAGGCCAAAGATCTCACCGGACAGGGCGATTCGCTCGACCCGGCGGGCGGCGATGCCTTGCGTATCGATCGCGAGGCGCTGGCCGAGCTCATGCGCGATGATACGGTGCCGCAGGGAGGTCGATAGGCCATGTCGCTCGTTTTGGATATCAAAAAGCACTACCCCGGGTTTATGCTCGACATGCAGCTTGAGGCCGGCGAGGAGCGTGTGGCGCTGCTCGGTGCCTCGGGTTGCGGCAAGAGCTGCACACTGCGCTGCATTGCCGGTGTGGAGACGCCCGACGAGGGCAAGATCGTTGTCAACGGCGTGACCTTTTTTGACTCGGCGGCGGGCATCGACCTGTCGCCCCAGGAGCGAAAATGCGCCTTGTTGTTCCAAAACTATCAGCTGTTTCCCAACATGACGGTGGCCGATAACGTATGTGCCGGTGTAAAGGACGCGGGTGACGCCGCCGCGCGCAAAAAACTCGCCGAGCGCTATCTGGGCATTTTCGGTCTAGCCGATTTTGCCGACCGCTATCCCGCGCGACTCTCGGGCGGTCAGCAGCAACGTGTGGCGCTTGCGCGCATGGTGGCGGCGCATCCGGGCATCTTTATGTTCGACGAGCCCATGAGCGCGCTCGATTCCTATCTTAAGAGCGCGCTCGAGCAGAACATGCTCGACCTGTTCGATGTATGTAACCGCACCGTCCTCTACGTGAGCCACGACATCGACGAAGCGTGCCGCCTGTGCCAGCGCATCTGTGTGATGCACGACGGGCATGTTGAGGAGATCGGCTTCGTCGAGGACGTGGTCCGCCGTCCGCAGACGCTGGCGGCGCTGCGCCTGACGGGCTGCAAGAACACAAGCCGGGCGCGCAAGATCGGCGACGAAGAAGTTGAGGCCCTCGACTGGGGTATGACCTTTAACGTGGGTCGTGCGGTTCCCGATAATGTGGCGTACCTGGGCATTCGCGCAAGCTACTTCCATGTTGACAATCGCGCTGAGCGGGGCCGCAACAGCTATGATTTGCACGTGGCCCGTGTGAGTGATTCGCGCTTTGAGCGGCTGGTGCTGTTGGACGTGCCGCGCGTCGATGCGCCCACGCGTCTGCAGTGGAAGGTCAACAAGGTGGGCGTGCCTGTCGACGGGCTGCCGCAAGCAGGCGAGACGCTGCGCATGCACTTCGATGCGAGTAAGATCCATTTGGTTTGTCGATAGTGCCGGGTAATGCTGTCGGGGATATAAGCCTCGGCGGCTTTGTCTTGCCGCTCGCCGAATGAGGGATGACAAACTCTTATCCTGTCTCTTATACACATCTGACGCTGCCGACGAT
>URHU01000173.1:0-2941 GCA_900547715.1 uncultured Collinsella sp.
GCGTAAGATCGTCGGCAGCGTCAGATGTGTATAAGAGACAGGAGGAGAACCGGAAGGCTGTCGAGGCTGCTCGTCAAGCGCAACCCGGCTACCAGTCATCGCTGGAGGGCTTTGCGACCCAAGAGCCCCTGGACATGCAGGGCGCCCAGCCATCGCTCGTTTCCGCCGTTCAAGGCTGTGGCAATCTGCCCCTTAATGAGAAGCCAGTTTCCCAAGCTGACACGGCTGGCGGCGATAGCCCCGCCGAGTCAGAGATTGCGCACTTCAATTCGGTCCAGCCAGCGCCTGTCGCGAAGCCTATCCCGATGTCAAAGCCTGAGCCGCCAAACAAGCGAGAGCAATCCTTCACGCATGACGAATGGGAGGGAATTCGCACCGCCTTCGACTCCATTCCCGTGCAGCGAATTCCGAAGAAGGCCAGAAACGAATTCCAGAGCTTGGTTAAGACGGCAACCCTGCTCGTCGAGACCGGTCTCGATGTCAACGCTGCAGCGGACGTGAATAGGCAGTTCACCCAGAAGCTCAAGGGCTATATCGTTGCCAACGAAGACGAATACCGCGAGGCACGCCATGAAGTCGAGGTTGCTGAGACCGTCAAGATTACGCTCGATAAGCTCAATGAGACTGAGGACCAGGAGCAGGAGGAGGCTCGTACGGACGCAGAAGGCCTCAGGAAGGCCGCTCGCGACGCCGACATACGCTTCACGAAGGAGTTCACGCAGGCATATCGCCGCGCCAACTTCAAGGAGCTTGGACGCCCTGAGTGCGACCTGAGGCTTGCCGCTGCGGTGCGCACGCAGCCCATCGTTAATGCGCTCGAGGACTGGGCGGCAAACTGCCGAAAGGCCTACTTTGACAAGGTCGACGGATCCGGTGATTATGACTACCTCAACGACGCCGCAAAGCTGCGTTATGACGAACTGGCTCGTGAAACCGAAGGCAAGCGCCTCACAAAGATAGAGTGGCCCACATCTACCAGCACGTCGGATAACTTCGCCAAGTATCCGCACCATATCATGCAGAAGGAGGACGGTCTCTGCCCACTCGACCTGAATCCGGTCGAAGACTTTATCGTTAAGAATGAGTTGGCGAAGAGCCGTACTGTCGCCTTTTATCGCAACCCGTCGGGTAGCATGTCGGCTAAGGCGTTTTCGATTCCGTACTCGTCATCGGTGGGGCGCATGGCCCTGCACCCAGACTTCCTCTTTTTCGTGAAGGACAGTGACGGAACGATCAGGCCGTCGATTATCGACCCGCACGGCGATTTCCTCGGTGATACGCTTGCCAAGCTCAGAGGTTACGTTGCCTACCTGCGCGAATATCCCGACGTGTTCAAGCGGGTTCAATTTGTGGGCGATATGGGCAACGGCGAGTATCGTGTTCTCAACCTGTTGCGCGAAGACGTCCAGAATGCCATAGAGAACTACAATGAAGTCGACTGCAAAGCCTTGTTCTATGGCCCCTTTGCAAACAACTATCACTAGATGCCGATAACCTGATCTTTTGTGTAGGAAAGAATCGGAGCAGCCAATGGCAACCGTAATCGACGCAGAACCAATCCCCTGCTTGCCAGATTTAATTGACAAAATCGGCGGCCAGCAAGCATGGTTAACGCTCGATTCGGCGCCCGCCGGCGATGGAAAGTACCCATCCATCGCCGGCTACCGATTCGCCTGGCGTCCAATATTTGTCAAATGGTCCAATCCTGAAGACTCAGCCCGACTCGCCGTCGTAATCGATACGGGCAGCCTCGACATTCCCGTCGAACTATTGATCGGCGAGACCGCCACCTTTACGAACCGATAGCTCAGCTAACCTGAATAGCCCATGGACATCAACGGCACTCCTGGATAAGGGCGCCGTTTCCCTTTCACTAGATTCACGAACATAGATAAATGCCACATAGCGGCATGTCTAGAGCGTATTAACTCGATAGCAGGAAATAAAACGTAGAAACAGCTACAGTTCGGCATCCGCCGGGTTATGGCCACAGTTCCGCGACCCAGTGGCACCTCCGCTGCACGGCATCAAGGGGGCCCACGGAATCGCCCACAATTCTCCTCTTCGATACGAATGGCGGGGATTGCCGTGGACCTCCCTTGACCCCGCTCCGCTCCGGTGCGGCTTCTGCAGGAGCAGAAGCAAGCGCCGCCGACGCAGCGCTTCGCTTCTGCGCGCAGGGGCGAGAGTCTAGGGGCCACGTGCCCGGAACGGAGGAAGACATGCAGCAGCTTATGACCGAGGAAATCGCCAAGGCGGTACCGAGGCTCTACGAGCAGGACGGGGCGGAGGACCCCACGGTCTACGCCCGCTACTTCTCGTGCGTGAACGGATGGGACTGGTGGTTGCTCGAGTTCGACGGAACGGACGAGGCGTTCGGCCTCGTCGAGGGCTACGACGACGAGCGCGGCTACTTCAGCATCAAGGAGATGGCCGAGCTGAACCGCCAGATGGGGTTCGCCGCCGTCGAGCGCGACGAGCACTTCTCCCCGAAGCCGCTCAGCGCCGTCAGGAGGAGGTAGCCGCATGGTCACGGTCGAGTTCGACTCCATGGGCGAGGCGGACCGCCTCGCCCTCGTGGCCGGGGAGTACGCGGGCGGCGGCCTGGCCGTCCTCCTCCTCGACGCCACGGACCCGCGCTCCGAGGGCTACATGGCCGAGTGGGGCGTGCTCACGGCGAACGTGCCGGCGGCCGAGTGGTGCCGCGGACGCGGCAACATCGCCATCGACGCCGACGTGCCCGCGGCGCTCCTCGAGGCGCTCGAGGCCGCCGGCGCGGTCCGGATGGCCGGCCGCTCGGCGGCGTCCGGGATGGCCCGCTACCCGCTTGCCACGGTCGCCGGGCACGCCCTCGACGGCATGGGCGGCCTGAGAGAGACCCTCGAGGAGGCTCTCGGCTCGACGGTCGTCGTCGAGTACGAGTCGGGCGGCGACGGCGGCG
>URHU01000174.1:0-2901 GCA_900547715.1 uncultured Collinsella sp.
ATCTACACGCGTAAGATCGTCGGCAGCGTCAGATGTGTATAAGAGACAGGGGGTATCTACGTTGCCAATATCGTGAGCGCAAACGAGGGGAGCGACGTGACGTTCCTGCGCGACTGTGCTGCCACGGCAGTCGAGGTATTCGCCCACGCCTGGGTGGTCCCATGTGGCGATGCGGAGTTCGGCGGCGAGGAGAACTACCTGCTCGTCGCCAGCGACGGCGACTACGCCTTTGCCGAAGCCGTGCCTTTTGACACCGACTTCCTCGGCACCGTCCTTCACGACAAGTAAGTCTCCCCGTCCCAAAAAGACTGGTCTTAGGCGCGGTCGCGCCAGCTGAGGACGCGCTGCTTCATACCCTCGATGTCGAGCACGCCTTCGGCAAAGCCCTTGCGCACGAGCTCTTCGGGAACAAACTCGTCGTAGCGGTCAAAGTAAGGAACCTCGCCAGGATAGACGAGCTCGATGGGATCAAAGTCCTTCTCGGCCTCGGCGGCGAGCACCTCAAAGAACGTCTCCTCGTTGGCCTTCATCCTAAACTGCATAAAGTACGGGCGTGATGGGTCGAGTCCGCGAAGGCCCAGCTCCGCGGCACATTTAATCTTGAGCATGCGCTCGAGCGCCAAAAAGGCGTAGCTGCCCAGCCAGGGGAAGAGTACCCAGGTGTCGCCGCCCAGGTTAATGAGCGGTTTAGTTCCCGCACCCGAAATCTCGGCCGTATGGCGAGCCTGCGCCAAGCGGGCCCGTGCGTTACCCATGAGGTACGGATATGTCGCGTGCTCGTTGAGCGCCTTGCGCATGCGCTCGAGTACGTGTGTATTGATGTCGCCGGGGCAGTCGCCAAAGTAGGCCGGCACCCGGCCCTTGACCTGCGTGGCAAAGACGGTGTGGCGCTTCCAGTCCACTTCCTCGACAATCCAGCAGTGTCCGGCGATGGCGATGCGCTCACCGGGCGGTGGCGGATTGACGATCGTACCCAACTCGGCCGATTCGCTGCGAACGGTGAACTCCTCGTTTTCCTGGAACACGGCGTAGAACTTAAAGTTGTTAATGATGCGCTCGCCCGCGAGACCCACGATGAGCCCACCGCCCTCGGTGACCTGGATATGGTCGATCTTGATGAGGTGGCGCAGCAACACGCGATAGTCATCGGCCGAGACGCGGTGGAAATAGCTGAGCGTGAGCACGTGCTGGGCAAGTTCGGCCGGCGTGAGTTCGCCGGTGCTGGCGAGCGTCGACATAGTCTGGTGGTAGAGCAGGCTGTAGGGGAGTCGATCGAGCTCGGGCGGCTCGACCCACTTTTCCTCGCGATAGAGTTGTACGAGCGCGATGCCCTGCAGGAGCTTCCACGGAATGGTCTCGGGCATCATCGTGCGCGGCTCGGGCTCTTCCTCGCGCATGACAAACCACATCTCGGGCGGAAGGTCGCGGCGTCCCGTGCGGCCCATACGCTGCAAAAAGGAGCTGACGGTAAACGGCGCATCGATCTGAAACGCACGCTCCAGACGGCCGATATCGATACCGAGCTCCAGCGTAGAGGTGGTGACGGTTGTCTGTGCCTGCTCTTCATCGCGCATGAGTTCTTCGGCCGTCTCGCGTAGCGATGCCGAAAGATTGCCATGGTGGATGAGAAAACGGTCGGGCTCGTGTCGACTTTCGCAGTGGCTGCGCAGCATGGAGCACACGGCCTCTGCCTCCTCGCGCGAGTTGGCAAAGACCAGGCACTTACGGCCGCGCGTATGTTCAAAGATATAGCCCATACCGGGGTCGGCGTTGTCGGGCGCCGTGTCGGTGGGGTTGAGAAGCGCCTGCTCGGTCGCTCGTGGGATGTCGACTTCGCCCTCGGGGGCCGAGGAAGTTTGGCGGTCCTTGGGAGCGGCCTTGCTCCGTGCCCGCTCACGACGTTGACGGCGCTCCTCTTGTGTGAGCTGTCCGCTGTGACGCATGTCTTGGGCGCCGGCGGGCAGTGCCGCGGATGCCGCCGCCTCGATACGCTCGCACGCAAGCACTTCGGCCTCTTGAGGACCCGTGCTCTCGAATCCCCGCTGCTGTGCCTGGGGACCCGAGTTGTAGAAGTGCTCCATGGAGATGCGCCACACGCGGCGCGGTTCTTCAAAGCGGGGGATAACACAGTCGCGCCCCGTTCCCTGTGAGAGAAAAGCGCCCGTGCGCTCGGGGTCGCCGATGGTGGCAGAAAGGCCGATGCGTCGAGGCTGCACGCCGGCCATGCGCGAGAGCCGCTCGATAAGGCAGAGCGTCTGCCCGCCACGGTCGCCGCGCATGAGCGAATGGACCTCGTCGATGACCACGTAGCGCAGGTCGCAAAACATGCGCGGAATCGCCATGTGCTTATGGATTAAGAGCGCTTCGAGTGACTCGGGCGTAATCTGCAAGATGCCGCTCGGTTTTTTGATGAGCTTAGCCTTGTGCGACTGCGAGACATCGCCATGCCAGTGCCAGACAGGGATATCGGCCTCTTCGCAGAGGTCGTTGAGACGGACGAACTGATCATTGATGAGCGCCTTGAGGGGGCCGATGTAGAGGGCGCCCACGCTTGCGGGCGGGTTCTCCCAAAACTCGGTCAGGATGGGAAAGAAGGCTGCCTCGGTTTTGCCGGAAGCCGTGGATGCCGTCAGGAGCACATTATCTTGCGTGTTAAAGATGGCGTCTGCCGCTGCAACCTGGATAGAGCGCAGACTCTCCCAATCGTGGGAGTAGATGAAGTCTTGGATAAACGGAGCATATCTGTCAAAGGCGTTCACGGGGCCTCCTCTCAAAAACGAATCTCTCAACGCGGCTGGCAACGGCTTGCTGCATTGCTGCTTCAACGTTTGCCCAGATAAAACCTGCCAAAATAAACCCTGTCTCTTATACACATCTGACGCTGCCGACGATCTTACGCGT
>URHU01000175.1:0-2828 GCA_900547715.1 uncultured Collinsella sp.
AGTTCCGCACGCAAAGAAGGCCACTTAATGTGGCCTTCGTCTTGCGCAGGACTGTTCGAAATTTTGAGGAAGCACCCGCCCTGCCGGGGCTCCCGGGTTCCCGCTTACGAGAGCGACGTTCTCAGCAACTCGTTGAAGAGCTTCGGGTTGCCCTTGCCGCGGCTCGCCTTCATGCACTGGCCCACCAAAAAGCCGATGACCTTCTGGTTGCCGTCGCGGTACTGCTGCGCCTGCTCGGCACAGTTTGCCAGCACCTCGTCCACAATCGGCTGCAGCGCGCCAGCGTCGCTCACCTGGCGCATACCGCGCTCGTCGACGATCTTGTTGGGGTCGTCGCCGGTCTGGGCCATGGCCTCAAAGACCTCGTGCGCCTGGTTGGAGCTGATGGCATCGGTCGCCAGCAACTTGGCAAGCGCGGCCACCTGAGCCGGCGCAATGCCGGACTCGGCAAGCGACACGCCCGCGCCCTTAAGGTAGGCGATCATCTCGTTGACCAGCAGGTTTGCGACCGTCTGGGCCTCCTTGCCGGCCATGCCGGCAGCGGCGGCCTCAAAGAACTCGGCAAACTCGGGGTCGCCGGCGATCTGCTCGGCGTCGGCGGCCTTAATGCCAAAGTCGGCCTCAAAGCGGGCGCGCTTGGCATCGGGCAGCTCGGGAATCTCGCCACGACAGCGGTCGATGAACTCGTCGTCCAGATCGAACGGCGCCAGATCGGGATCGGGGAACAGACGATAGTCGTCGGCCGTCTCCTTGACGCGCATGACCACGGTGCGCTTGCGGCTGGGCTCCCAGTGGCGGGTCTCCTGATAGATGATGCCGCCCTCCTCGAGCACCTCGGCCTGGCGGCAGATCTCGTAGGCAAGGCCGTCATGCAGGCTCTTAAACGAGTTGAGATTCTTGAGCTCGGTCTTGGTTCCCAGCTTGGTCTCACCACGGCGACGCAGCGACACGTTGCCGTCGCAGCGCATGGAACCCTTCTCCATGGAGCAGTCCGAAATGCCCAGCGTCACAAAGATGCGGCGGAGCTTTTCCATAAACAGGCGCGCTTCCTCGGGCGTACGCAAATCGGGCTCAGTCACGAGCTCAATCAAAGGCGTGCCGCAGCGGTTGTAGTCGACGAGCGACTCAGCCGCGGCGGTAATGCGGCCCTCGGCGCCGCCCACATGGACCATCTTGGCGGCATCCTCCTCCATGTGGATGCGCAGAATGCGGATGGGCACCGTGTAGGAACCGTCCTCGCGGCGCTCGGGCATCTGCAGGTTGGACGCGTCGTAGCTGGCCAGATGGCCGGCGCGCTGATTGCCCTCGCGCATGGTCGACGTCATGGACGTGGACAGGCCCTCGGCGTTGGCCGAGGCGCTCGCCAGGCTCTGAGCCTCGGCCTCGCCAAACGCGCAGTCGGGGCGCTCGGCGGCACCGCGACCGGTCACATCCAGATCAAGGTGACCGTACATGGCAAAGGCGACCGGACCCTGCGTGGTCTGGAAGTTCTTGGCCATGTCGGGATAGAAGTAGTGCTTGCGGTAGAACATCGAGTGACGCTGGATCTCGCAGTTGGTGGCAAGGCCGGCCTTGACGATGCTCTCGATGGCGCGCTTGTTAGGCGCCGGCAGGGCGCCGGGCAGGCCCAGGCACACCGGGCACACGTTTGCGTTGGGCTCGTCATCGTGGCTGAGCTTGCAGTTGCAGAACATCTTGGTATCGAGTGCGGTGAGCTCGGTATGGATCTCCAGGCCGATCACGGCCTCCCAATCCTGCAGGACCTCGGAAAGCTCCTTCATTACAGCTCGCCCCCCTTCCCGGCAAAATCGGGCGCGACAGAAAGCGCGGGCGCGCCCGTGGCGGCATCGGCAAAGCCGCGCTCCAGGGCGCGGGCAAACGTGAGCAGCTGACGGTCCTTAAAGGCCGGACCAACCAGCTGGGCAGAAACGGGCAGTTGGGTGTCCTCGCCCAGGCCCAGCGGCACCGAGATGCCACCGTTGCCGCAAATGTTGAGCGAGATGGTGTACAGGTCGGAGAGGTACATCTGCGTGGGGTCGCTGATCTCGCCAAACTTAAAGGCCGTGCGCGGCGAGGCAGGCATGAGGATGGTGTCCACCTTGGCATACGCGGCGTCGTAGTCCTGCGTGATGAGTGTGCGGGCCTTCTGCGCGGCGTAGTAGTACTTGTCGTACACGCCCGAGCTCAGCAGGTAAGCGCCGAGCATCTGACGACGCTTGGCCTCGGCGCCAAAGCCGTGGGCGCGCGAAAGCGAGCTCTGGTCGGACAGGTTGGCGCAGCCTTCCTCCTGATAGCCGTAGCGAATGCCGTCGAAACGGGCCAGGTTGGAGAACGCCTCGGCCGGGCCGATGACGTAGTAGGCGGCGATGGCGGCGTCCAGGTGCGGCAGGTCGACCTCGACCAGCTCGGCACCTTGGTTCTGCAGCTCCTGGGCGGCGCGCTGAACAGCGGCCTTGACCTCGGGCGTCAGGCCCTCGGCCTCCATAAACGCAGGGATAATGCCCACGCGCTTACCCTCGATGCTGTCGTTGAGATGCTCGGTAAAGTCGACGGCGCAATCCTGGCTGGTGCAGTCGTACGGATCGTGGCCCGCACCGGTAAGCGCGTTCATGGCCAGCGCAACATCCTCGACCGTGCGGCCAAAGGGGCCCACCTGGTCGAGCGACGAGCCAAAGGCAACCACGCCGTAACGGCTCACGGCGCCATACGTGGGCTTAAAGCCCACCACGCCGCACAGCGACGCCGGCTGGCGAATGGAGCCGCCGGTGTCCGAACCCTGTCTCTTATACACATCTCCGAGCCCACGAGACAGGCAGAAACCTCGTATG
>URHU01000176.1:0-2789 GCA_900547715.1 uncultured Collinsella sp.
GTCAGATGTGTATAAGAGACAGGAGCATCATGGCTCCCGGAGCCGCTGGCGACTGGATGCTCGGTGTCATTTGCCTGGCAGCCGTGTGGGGCCACATCTTCTCGCCCTACCTCAACTTCCATGGCGGCAAGGGTATCGCCGTGGGCTTGGGCGTTATCCTCGCCTGGTACTGGCCCATCGGACTTTCGCTGCTGGGCATGTTCATCGTGGCCGTCGCCATCACCAAGTTTGTGTCGGTGGGCTCGCTTGCCGCCGCCATCGGTCTTCCCATTGCCGTCTGCGCGGTCTTTCCGTACGGCAGCCTTGGACTTAAGTTTTGCATGGCGCTGATCGGCATCACCGTGGTGTGGGCCCATCGCGCGAACATCAAAAAGCTCATGACGGGTAAGGAGTCCAAGCTCTCGTTTACCAAGCGCGTCACCGAGCCCGACGATAAGTAGGAGAGAGTCATGAATGTTGCGCTGATTGGCTCCGGCTCCTGGGGAACCGCCGTCGCCGGCCTTGCCGCCGCGCGAGCCGAGCGCGTGACCATGTGGGCCCATAGTGAGCAGACGGCCGCCGGCATTAACGGCGAGCACCACAATCCCCGCTATCTAGTGGATTACGTGCTGCCGGAAAACGTCGTCGCCACGACGGACCTGGCGCAGGCACTCGACGGCGCCGAGGCCGTCATCTTTGCCGTGCCCTCCACACACCTGCGCAGCGTATGTCATCAGGCAGCCCCCTTCATCGCCGCCGACACCCCGGTGCTCTGCCTCACCAAGGGCATTGAGCCCGAGTCCGGCCTGCTCATGAGCGAGGTCATCGCCAGCGAGATCGGCAACGAGCGGCGCGTGGCGGCGCTCTCGGGACCCAACCATGCCGAGGAGATCTGCCGCGGCGGACTTTCTGCCGCCGTCATCGCAAGTAAGGATCCGCAGGTAGGGGAGACCTTTAAGGAGCTGCTGCTTTCCACGGCCTTCCGCATCTACTTGTCGCAGGACATGACCGGTGTCGAGGTCTGCGGCGCCATGAAAAACGTCATCGCCATCGTGTGCGGCATTTCCGCCGGCTCCGGCGCGGGCGACAACACGCTCGCCCTCATCATGACGCGCGGTCTGGCCGAAATCAGCCGTCTGGTGCACGCCCGTGGTGGCCAGGCCATGACCTGCATGGGTCTTGCCGGCATGGGCGACCTAATTGCCACCTGCACCTCGGAGCATTCGCGCAACCGCACCTTTGGCTACGAGTTTGCCCACGGAGTGTCGCTCGACGAATACCAGACGCGCACGCACATGGTGGTCGAGGGCGCCGTTGCGGCCCGCAGCGTCAGCGAGCTCGCCCGTTCACTGGGTGTAGACATTCCGCTCACCTTTGCCGTGGAGCAAACGCTCTACAACGGTGTTACTTTGGATAGGGCGCTCGAGATCCTTACCGACCGCGTCCCATCGCAGGAGTTCTACGGACTCACCGATTAACGCAGAAAGGTTTCTACCATGGGTTCCATCAAAATCGCTCCGTCCGTCCTTTCGGCCGACATGGCCAACCTCAAGGGCGAGCTCGACAAGATCGCCGGCGCCGACTTTGTGCACTTCGACGTCATGGACGGTCACTTTACCGGCAACCTGACCTTTGGCGTTGACATCCTCAAGGCCGTCAAGCGCTCCACCGACGTGCCGGTCGACGCGCATCTCATGGTGTCGAATCCCGACGAGACGGTCGATTGGTATGCCGACGCCGGCGCCGATATGATCACCGTGCACTACGAGGCTTCCACGCACCTTCACCGTACGCTCACGCACCTGCAGCAGCGCGGCGTCAAGGCCGGCGTGGTGCTCAACCCCGCAACGCCCGTCTGCGTGCTCGAGAGCATCATCGATGTCGTCGACATCGTGCTGTTGATGAGTGTGAACCCCGGCTTTGGCGGCCAGAGCTTTATCCCAGGTACTATCGCTAAACTGCACGAGCTCAAGGCCATATGTGAGCGTCACGGCGTGTCGCCCATGATCGAGGTCGACGGCGGTATCTCTTCCAAGAACATCGCCGAGGCCGTCAAGGCCGGCGCCAACGTGCTCGTAGCCGGCTCCGCCGTATTTAAGTCCGAAGATCCCGCCGCCGAGGTTGCACTGCTGCAGAAGCTGGGCAACGAGGCTGCACAGGAGGCATAAACCCTTATGACCGCAGGTCAAAACCGCATACCCGTGAATCTTGACTATGCCGCCTCGACGCCCATGCGCGCCGAGGCGCTCCTTGCGCAGCGTGAGTACGACGACAGCGAGCTTGCCGGCGTCAACCCCAACTCGCTGCATTCGCTCGGCCGCAAGGCCGCTGCGCGCCTGGAAGTGGCGCGTCGCGAGATCGCCCGCAGCTTTGGCGCGCGCGTCCGCCCGTCCGAGATTATCTTGACCAATGGCGGCACCGAGGCAAACCAGCTGGCGCTCCTCGGACTTGCCGAGGGCGCCCGTCAGCACGACCGCAAGCGCAACCGCGTGATCGTATCTGCCATCGAGCACGATTCGATTCTGGACAACCTGCCGCTGCTGCGTGCTGCCGGCTTTACCGTCGACCTGGTGCAGCCCTGCCGTGCGGGCTACATCGAGACCTCCGTGCTGAGCGACTTGCTTGGCGATGACGTCGCGCTCGTGAGCATCATGGCCGCCAATAACGAGACCGGCGTGGTGCAGCCCATCCGCGAGCTGGCCGCCGCCGCGCATACCGTGGGCGCCCTGTTCCACACCGATGCCATCCAGGGCTACTTGCATATTCCTGTCTCTTATACACATCTGACGCTGCCGACGATCTTACGCGTG
>URHU01000177.1:0-2746 GCA_900547715.1 uncultured Collinsella sp.
CGAGATTTCTGCCTGTCTCGTGGGCTCGGAGATGTGTATAAGAGACAGGCGGTAGTCCATGCGATACAGGTGATCGCCCGAAAGAATCAGGACGTACTTGGGGTCGTTGGCCTTGATGTAGTCGAGGTTCTGCGTAATGGCGTCGGCCGTGCCCGCATACCAGGCGCCACCGGTCTGCGTCTCGTACGGCGGCAGGATCGACACGCCGCCGTCGCGGCTGTCCAGATCCCATGCCTCGCCGGAGCCCACATAGGCATGCAGCAGGTAGGGGCGATACTGCGTCAGAACGCCCACCGTGTCGATGCCCGAGTTGGAGCAGTTGGAGAGCGAAAAGTCGATAATGCGGAACTTGCCACCAAAGCTAACCGCCGGCTTAGCGATCTTTTGGGTGAGTGCCCCCAATCGGCTGCCCTGTCCTCCTGCGAGGAGCATCGCGATGCATTCTTTCTTATTCATCGATTTCTCCTTCTGTCATCGATGTTCCTAAACCCATTAGCGACGGGCGCGGCGCGACGTCACGCCCGTCGAGTAATGCCGTGCTGGCATAGGGGAGCTCGCGCGCTTTACGCGTGCCAAATCTCGTCGCGGTACTCGCGAATAGTGCGGTCGCTCGAGAACCAGCCGCTCGAGGCGGTGTTGAGCAGGGCCTTGCGGTTCCAGGTCTCCTGGTCGCTGTAGCTGCCGGTGAGCTTTTCCCATGCATCCACGTAGCTGCGGAAATCGGCCATAACCAGGTCGGGGTCGTTGTTGTTCATGAGCTCGTTGTAGATGCTCTCGAAGTTGCCCGAAAGACCCGCAAACGTGTTGTCCTTGAGTTCATCCATCACGCGGCCCAGGCGCTCGCGGTCACCGTTGAGGGTATCCCACGCAAAGTAGCTGTTCGACGCCCAGAGCTGCTCGACCTCGGGAGCGGTCAGGCCAAAGATGGCCTCGTTCTCGCGACCGGCCAGGTCGGCGATCTCGATGCTGGCGCCGTCGAGAGTACCCAGCGTAATGGCGCCGTTCATCATGAGCTTCATGTTGGACGTGCCCGAGGCCTCCTTGCCGGCCGTGGAGATCTGCTCCGAGATCTCGGCGGCAGGGTAGATGAGCTGGGCGTTGCTCACGCGGAAGTTGGGGATAAAGCAGACCTTCATGACCTCGTTGACGCGCGGGTCGTTGTTGATGACATCGGCCACGGAGTTAATGAGGCGGATGGTCTCCTTGGCGAAGGTGTAGCTCGAGGCAGCCTTGCCGCTAAAGATGAAGGTCGTCGGCGTCACGTGGAAGTTGGGATCGGCGATACGACGGTTGTAGATGTCCATCACCTTCATGATGTTCATGAGCTGGCGCTTGTAAGCGTGGAAGCGCTTTACCTGAACATCGAAGACGGTGTTGGGATCGATGACCAGACCGGTCTCGGCCTTAACGTAGGCAGCCAGGCGCTCCTTGTTGGCGCGCTTGGAGGCACCCACGGCTTTCAGGAACTCGGTGTCGTCCTTAAACTCCTTGAGCTTCTCCAGCTCAAAGGCGTCCTTCAACCAGCCGTCGCCAATGGCCTCGGTCACGAGTTTGGCGTAGGTGGGGTTGGCCTCGGCAAAGAAGCGACGGTGCGAGATGCCGTTGGTCTTGTTGTTGAACTTCTCGGGCGTCAGGGCATAGAAGTCCTTGAGCACGATGTTCTTGATGATGTCGGAGTGGATCTTGGCCACGCCGTTGACGCTGTGGCTGCAGATCACGGACAGGTTGGCCATGCGAATCTCGCCGTCCCACAGGATGGCGGTCTGACGCAGACGCTCCTGCCAGCCCTCCTGCGTGGTGTCGAACGACTCGTGCCAACGACGGCTGATCTCGTCGATGATCTGGTACACGCGGGGGAGAAGCTTGGAGAACGTGCCGATGGGCCACTTCTCCAGAGCCTCGGGCAGGATGGTGTGGTTGGTGTAGCTCACGACCTGCGTCACGATGTTCCAGGCGTCGTCCCACTCGAGCTTCTTCTCGTCGATGAGGATGCGCATGAGCTCGGGGCCGCACATGGCGGGATGGGTATCGTTGGTGTGGATGGCCACAAACTGCGGCAGCAGCTCCCAGTTCTCGCCGTGCTCCTTCTCAAAGGTGTCGAGCAGGCTGTAGATGCCGGCCGAGACAAACAGGTACTCCTGCTTCAGGCGCAGCAGACGACCGTGCTCGCCGGCGTCGTTGGGGTAGAGGATGGCGCTGATGGCCTCGGCCTCGGCGCGCTCGGCATCGGCCAGGGCGTAATCGCCGCGGTTGAAGGCCTCAAGGTCAAAGTGCTCCTCGACCGGCTCGGCGGCCCAGACGCGCAGCTTGTTGACGGTCTCGCCGGCATAGCCCACAACGGGGATGTCATAAGGGACGGCCAGGATATCCTGCGTGTCCACCGTGCGGTAGAACGTGCGACCGTTCTCCTCAAAGCCCTCGACATGGCCACCAAACTTAATGGTCACGGCCTTGTCCTGACGACGGACCTCCCATGGATAGCCGTGGGTGAGCCACTCGTCGGTGGCCTCGACCTGGCTGCCGTTGACGATCTCCTGCTTAAACAGGCCGTAGCGGTAGCGCATGCCGTTGCCGTAGCCGGCAATGCCCTCGGCTGCCATGGAATCCAGGAAGCATGCGGCCAGACGGCCCAGGCCACCGTTGCCCAGCGCCGGATCGGGCTCCTGGTTCTCGATGACGGACAGGTCGAAGCCCATGCTGTCTCTTATACACATCTCCGAGCCCACGAGACAGGCAGAAATCTCGT
>URHU01000178.1:0-2690 GCA_900547715.1 uncultured Collinsella sp.
TCTGCCTGTCTCGTGGGCTCGGAGATGTGTATAAGAGACAGGACGACGACGGCGCCAACGGCCATGGCGGCCATGTTGTTGCTCTCGGACTTCTCCTCGGTCGCCTCTTCCTCTTCGACCTCGGGCTCGGCTACATCCTCATCGGAGAGGGCCTCGTCGGCGTAGGTGATGGACTCGACCAGGCAGTCGTTGTCGGCATCGTAGTCACTCGGGACGAACTCCTCGGAGAAATCCTCCTTCTTAAGGTAGTCACGCATCTCCTCGAGCATAGCCTTGCACTTGAGGTAGGTGTTCTTGGTGGCAGCCTTGCCGGCCTTGTTGGCCAGGGCGGTGCGCGCCTCGGTGTCCTCGGCGGCCTGCATGGCCTCGTCGACGGTCAGGTTCTGCTCGATGAGTTCCTTCTGCAGCGCATCGAGGTAGGCGCGGACGCCGGTAGCGCAGTGGTCGCGGTTCTCATAGGCGAGCGTGTTGATGTCCATGAGGACGTAGTTGATGGAGTTCTTGGGCTCCTCGTTGTTCACGACGTCTTCCTCTTCGCAGTGATCGAAGGAGACATCCTGATCGCTAAAGTAGGGGCTGACCTCGGTGAGCAGTGCAGAGTAGAGGGGGATAGCGACGGAGAACTCGGCGTTGGAGAGCATCTCCCACTGGATGGTCGCGATCTCGGGATCCATGCCGTGACGAATCTGGAAGGTGTGGATCTCGGTGTTGCGGTTGGAGCCGATGGCATAGGCACCGTCGGTGTTGGCATTGAGGCCGGCGACATTCTCGCCGCGAGCGGCGAAGGAACGGATCATCTCAAAGGTGTTCCAGTCAGACTTGCCGGGCTGGAAGAACAGCGGCTGCATCTCGTGGACCAGGGCGCCGGTCGTGGCGCGAGCGTCTTCACGCTCGTCCTTGACGATCTTGTAGTCAGTGCCTTCAGCCAGCGGGGCCATGAAGTAATCGCGACCCTGGATATAGCGCGACCACTGGTGCATACCGGCCTCGCCGATCTCCTCGCCGTAGGTCTTGGCGACGTCGAACTTGCCGTCGGTGTACTCGGCAAAGCCCTTCTCCTTGGGCATGGACTCGATGCCCTCGGAATGGAGACAGTTCTCGGTGTCATCGAGGTCGACGTTATAGGTGAGGTTGCCGATGTTGGGGTTGAGCGAGGCGATGTCATCGGTGAGCTTCATAGCAATCCACTGATGCCCGGAAAGCGCGGCGAACAGCCAGGTCTCGGTGCTGTCGGCGATGATGATCTGGTCGTTGGAGCAGACGCCCTGCTCGTCGATCAGGCTGCC
Source organism: uncultured Collinsella sp. (assembly GCA_900547715.1). Lineage (GTDB taxonomy): Bacteria > Actinomycetota > Coriobacteriia > Coriobacteriales > Coriobacteriaceae > Collinsella. Next base: position 1,287 of record URHU01000178.1, read on the forward strand.
GATGAGCTCGACGCCCTCGCGGGCTGTGGCGCTCTCGCCCAGGATGACGCTAGCGTAGTTGTACTCGCCGATACCGGTCTCCTCGGTGATGGGGTCGGCCTCTTCGGCCTTCTCGTTATAGGAGGTGCTCAACGTGGCAGAGCAGGAGACACCCTTCTCGTTGATGCCGGCCTCGGAATATGCGTCGTAGCGATCTTCCCACTGCGAGGGGTTGTCGCGAACGAAGGTGTAGCGGTAGGTTGCGCCCTTGGACTTGTACTCAAAACCGGACTCGACCGAGGTGTACTTGTTGCCGTCCTTGTGTGCGGGCTCAATGCCAAAGTGCTTGACATAGCGCGGACCGAAGTCCTCGGAACGGCCGTAGTACGTGTTGCCGTCTGCCGTAAGCTTGCTGCCCATGTAGATCTGGGTGCAGGCGAGCGCCGAAGTCGGCATGGCCATGATGGCCGCTGCTCCAAACGCAAGGCCGCAGCCGAGCTTTTTGAGCGTGTTGACAGGATGAGTAAACCTCATGATCCCTCCCAACCGTTGAAACCCCGCGGAACCGTGCAGGATTTCAGCTAATAAATACATCTATTAGCCTATCGGAAGTCAAAATAGTATTCATCTATTTCGATGAAATACTCGATGAGCGTCCTAAAATATGCGATGAGCGGACAAGAATACTCATTATCTAGCTTTAGTTAAATAAAGACGCCCTGCAATTACTGTATCTGAATAAAGCGCCTTGCACGGGGCACAAAGAAAAATCCCCCGCTGTCTGGCAAATGCATAAACAACGGGGGAGACGATAATTGGATGAATATCATACCAATGTGGAATTACTTCTTCCGGCGGTGGATCACGTTAATCGCATAGCCGACGAGCATGGCCAAGACGATGACGATAAAGCCAATCAGGGGGTTGTCGTTCATGGGGTCCTCCTATTTTCCGAGCGGGGAGAATTCGTCGACGATGAGGTCGAGGCATTGCGGAAGCGCGCGGGCTCCAAAGACGCCCGAGTTGCTGGAGATGATCTCGCCATCGAACTGCATGCCCAGCGACGGCGTGCAGGTGATTTTGGCTTCCTTGGTCTGGATGATCTTGAACTGCGGACGGCCGAGCACCTTGCCGGCGGGGTCGAGCGCGGCGGTGATTACGGTGGGCAGGAGCTGGACGGTTTTTACGGGCTCGATGACCGCGATGTCGACCATGCCGTCGTTCATGCGGCAATCGGGGAACAGGTTGATGTCGTTTTGAATGACCGAGGTGTTGCCGGCCATGCAGCAGATGCCATCGAGCTCCTCGACAATGCCGTCATGCTCAATCGTAAAGCGCGCCACCGTGGGGTTGGGTGTGGCGAGCGCCGACAGGAAATAGGCGATCTCACCGATGTCGTTTTTGGTGGGGGCCTGTCTCTTATAC
>URHU01000179.1:0-2641 GCA_900547715.1 uncultured Collinsella sp.
CACACAGCTGGCCTTTGCCGCCGCCGCCCGCACGCTGGCACCCCATGTGGCCGAGGAGCGCGAGAAGCTGCAAGCCCTTTCCGACAAGCTCTACGCCACGCTTACGGCCCACCCGCGCATTCACGCCACCATGGGTGACTACGCGCAGGCCGACCGTCTGCCCGGCATGGTATCGATCTATATTGACGGCATGGACTCCGAGGAGCTCATCATCAAGCTCGACGCCGCCGGCTTTGAGGTATCGGCAGGCTCGGCATGCTCGAGCGGCAGCATGGACCCCAGCCACGTTTTGAGCGCGATGGGCATCGGTCGCGAGCAGGCTCTGGGCGCACTGCGCATTTCCTTCGATGACCGCGTGAATCCGAGCGATCTGGACGACTTTGCCCAGACGCTGCTCTCGATCGTAGGTGCCGCATGATCGTCTCCGAGCTCGAGCGTGCACTGCTGGCACACTATCCCAAGACGGACGCCGAACCCTGGGACCACGTAGGCTTATCCGTTGGCGACCCCGACGACGAGATCCGCGGCGTGGCCTGCGCGCTTGACGCCACCAGGGCCAACGTGCACCGCGCCTTGGAGGCCGGTGCCAACGTGTTGCTCACGCATCATCCCGTCTACATCAAGGCGCCCGAGGCATTTTGCCCGCCCAGCGCGACACGTCCCCAGTGCAGTGCGGCGCTCTACGAGGCGGCCCGTTGTGGGGTGAGCATTATCTCGCTCCACACCAACCTGGACCGCTCGTATGGGGCGCGCGTTCGCCTGAGTGAGTTGCTGGGCGCTGAGCCCATGAGCTCACTGGAGCATGTGGACGACCCCGAGGCCTGCGGCCTGGGAGCCCTTACGACACTCGACGAGCCCTGCAGCCTGCGCGACCTTGCCACTCGCGCCGCCACGGCGTTTGGCAGCGACCCCCGCGTGTGGGGCGAGGCCGATCGCCCGTGCCGAACCGTCGCCATTTTGGGCGGCTCCCTGGGCGACTTTGGCGACCTTGCCATCGCCGCCGGTGCGGATGTTGTCGTGACGGGCGAGGCGGGCTACCACGTGGCGCAAGACCTTGCCTTGCGCGGGCTACCGGTGATCTTGCTCGGCCACGACCGCTCCGAGGAGCCGTTCGTTGATATATTGATGAACTCTGCAGTTGATGCCGGGGTCGACCCCCGTCATGCGATTAAAATACTGAACCCTTGCCAATGGTGGACTGTGACAAAAGGAGAGAACTTATGAGCGCCGGCGCTACGCTACTCAAGCTGCAACAGATCGATTTGGAGCTCGCCCGCAACAAGAGCGAACTTGCCAATATGCCGGAGCTCAAGGAGCTCGCTTCCAAGCGCAAGACCTACGTTAAGCTCAAGTCCGAGATGACCAAGCTCTACGCCCAACGCAAGGACCTTGATATTGAGCTCGACGACCTCAACACCACCGAGATCCAGACCAATAACGCCATCGAGGCCGCCAAGAAGCGCCACGTTGACGGCTCTGACTACCGCGAGGTTCAGGACCTGGAAAACGAGCTCGCCACCCTGGCCAAGCGTCTGGACAAGATCGAGCACACCCGCAAAGATGTCGTCGTCGCCCACAAGGAGGCGCTCGACCGCGAGGCTCGCGCACAGGCAATCATCGCCAAGTTCGAGGAGGGCGTGAAGGCCGATACCAAGGCCGCCCGCGCCAAGGCCACCGACCTCCAGGCTCAGATCGATGCCGCCACCAAGGAGCGCACCGCGCTTGCCGCCACGCTGCCGACCGATGTGCTCACCGATTACGAGCACCTGCTCAAGCAGTTCCGCGGCCTGGCCGTCGAGACCATCAAGGGCAACATCCCCACGGTCTGCCACACCGCGCTGCAGGCGTCGTCCATGAGCGACCTCAACCACGACGGTAGCGAGATTACGCACTGCCCGTACTGCCACCGCTTGCTCGTGCTCCCCAGCAAGGAAGCCTAACGATGACGGCGGCACCCAACAATTCAATGCAACTTGAGGGAAAAACGATCCTGCTGGGCATTACCGGCGGGATCGCCGCCTATAAGTCGTGCAATATCGTGCGCCTGCTGCAAAAGCGCGGCGCGCGCGTCAAGGTCGTTATGAGCGAGCATGCCACCGAGTTTGTGGGTCCGCTCACCTTTCGCGCGCTCACCAACGAGCCGGTCGCCGTGGGTCTGTTCGACGATCCCTCCGACCCCATCCACCACATTTCGCTCGCGCAGGAGCCCGATTTGATAGTCGTGGCGCCCGCGACGGCCAATATCATCGCCAAGATGGCAAACGGTATCGCCGATGACCTCATCTCCACCACGCTGCTTGCCACGCCGCGACCCATCGTGATCGCGCCGGCCATGAACAATGGCATGTGGAAGGCGCCGGCGACGCAGGCCAACATGGTCACGTTGCGCGACCGTGGCGTCCATGCGGTGGGACCCGGCAGTGGCTACCTCGCCTGCGGCGACGTGGACACGGGACGCATGAGCGAGCCCGAGGACATCGTCGAGACCGTCTGCGAGGTACTCGACCCCGCGCCTCAGGACCTGGCAGGTAAGCGCATCGTGATTACCGCCGGCCCCACGCACGAGCCGATCGACCCCGTACGCTTTATCGGCTGTCTCTTATACACATCTGACGCTGCCGACGATCTTACGCGTGTAGAT
>URHU01000180.1:0-2619 GCA_900547715.1 uncultured Collinsella sp.
AGATCGTCGGCAGCGTCAGATGTGTATAAGAGACAGGGGCGTGTACTGGTTCATAACCGAGATCGGCACGTCGCCCACCGTCTGCCACACCAGGTCCAGCACGCGACACGAATCGTCTGCATGCCCCGGAAGCACCAGGTGACGCACGATCATGCCACGCTTCATAAGCCCGCCCTCGTCCACCAACTCTCCCCCGCGGCGCTCGATCTCGCGCGCCATCTGGGCCAGACCCGACACGGCCACACGCGGGTAATCCTTTATATGGGAGAGCGACTGCGCAAGCCCGGCATCGGCATATTTAAAGTCGGTGAGCCACACATCGACCAGGTCGCCCAGCGCCGCCACGGCACTCGCGCGCTCGTAACCACTCGTGTTGTAGACGATTGGGATAACCAGTCCGCGCGCCCGTGCCGCGGCAATCGCGGCAGGCAACAGGTGCGCATAGTGCGTCGCCGTCACCAAATTGATGTTGTTGGCACCCTGGTCCTGCAGTTCCAGCATAATCTCGACCAGGCGCTCAGGCGAAATCTCAAGGCCAAAATTGCCGGTCGAGATCTCGTGGTTCTGGCAGTAGATACATTTGAGCGAGCAGCCGCTAAAGAAGATCGTGCCCGAACCGGCCTCGCCCGAGATAGGCGGCTCCTCCCACATATGAAGCGCGGCGCGGGCCACCTTGAGTGTGTCGTTAGCACCGCAGACGCCGTGCGCGCCCTCATCGCGCGCCGCACCGCAACGGCGCGGACACAAATGGCAGGCGGGCGAAAAAAGTTCGGTCAACGACGTCGGCATAAAACCATGCTCCAAAACAACGATTCAGCAGCTCAAACGTAAAGGGATCAACCCCACAGACGGCTCGAGCCCAAGGCGCCGTAATCGTCCGACACGATTTTTGTAATGTCAAGACTGGAATCGATAAAGTGCCGCTTTATGATGTAGGTATTCCGCCCCCCGCGGAGCAACTGGGTGAACCGTCGCGTTTATTTAGGGAGCCCACACAGTCGTACCTAGTACAGGTATCCTTCGTTGTTAAGGACGCTGGAACAGTCGATGAGGGCACCCACCTGTTTTAGGTGGGTTCATTTTCGTAACGTGGGGGGTGGTTTTCTTTTGCCGAAAATCACCATTACAGTCCATATGGATCCCCGCCGGCATCCCGACAAGCCATCGACAACATCCCAATATCTGGTAAGCGCGTGATTATCGCTGCGTGCAATTCCATGTACCCCCCTTGGTCGAGTATTATGGTTCGGCTATGCCCTTTGCGCATGGCGTTCTTCTGACCTTTTCCTTCGACGCTTGGCGGTTTTTAGATTCATGGCTTCATCCCCGAGCTACATACCGTACCTATGCGTGGCAGCGGCGGCCTTTATCACGACCTTCCTCGCGGTGCCCCTGGTCAAGCGCTTGGCAATTAAGCTCGATGCCGTCGACTATCCTTCTAAGCGCCGCATCAACACCAAGCCCATCCCGCGTTTGGGCGGAACGGCGGTGTTTTTGGGCCTGGTCGTCGCCTGCACTGTGCAAATCCTAGGCACCTGGTACCTGGGTTGGCCGCCCGTTTTGGTGCCCCACCCCCGTCTGCACATCAGCTACCCCATGCTGGCGCTCTCCTTTACCGTCATCTTTGCGACCGGCGCTATCGACGACGTCTTCCAGCTCACGCCCAAGCAAAAGCTGGCCGGACAAGTCCTCGCCGCGCTTATCGCCTGTATCGGCGGCCTAAAAATCGGCGTCATCGTCAACCCGTTTGCCCCCGGCGAGATCATGCTCGGATGGCTCGCCTACCCCATCACCGTAATCTATCTGGTGGCATTCACCAACATCATTAACCTCATCGACGGCCTCGACGGCTTGGCCACGGGCATCTGCGGCATCGCGTCGTTCACCATGTTTTCGATGGCCGTTCTCTCGGGCCGCATCGACGCCGCCGCGCTCTCCATTGCGCTCTTTGGCGCCTGTCTGGCCTTTTTGCGCTACAACTTCAACCCCGCAAGCATCTTCTTGGGCGACTCGGGGTCGCTGCTTCTGGGCTTTGCGCTGGGCTCCATCTCGCTGCTCAACGTGAGCCGCACCGCCGCACTCACCTCGCTTATCATCCCGCTCATCGTTGCCGGCGTGCCCATCATCGACACGTTTAGCGCCATTGTGCGCCGCAAGCGCGCCCACATTAGCATCGGGCAGGCCGACAAGGGCCACATCCACCACCGCCTGATCCAAGAAGGCTACAACCAAAAACAGGCCGTGCTGCTCATCTATGCCTGGTGCATCATGCTTTCGGCCGGCGCCGCCGCGATTAACCAGGTCGAGGTGCCCATGCGTGTGCTCATCTTTACCGTGCTCGCCATTGGCTCGGCGGCCTTTGCCAAGCATCTGCATCTGTTTGAGCCCGTGCTGCGCCACCATTACAACAAGCGCACGCACGAGGACGAGCTCGTCACCCCCGACGACCCCGCTTTTAAGCAGGAGGAGCAGGCAGCCGAGGAGCGCAAAGAAGAGCGCCACCACAAGCTCTAGGGCAAGCTGCCAAGGATGTGCCAAGGCACCGTTGGCCAAGCGCGGCCGCGCCGCACCCACCGCCTGTCTCTTATACACATCTGACGCTGCCGACGATCTTACGCG
>URHU01000181.1:0-2524 GCA_900547715.1 uncultured Collinsella sp.
TGCAATCGCAAGAAGATGACGGGGCGGAATGTCAATCCTGGTCTAACAGAGCCTTAAATAATCATTCGGTGCAAATTGATTATTTAATCCCCGTCCCAGAAAAATCATCGGGCGTGGCCTTGGGCAAACAGTCTAGTTGCGCTTGAGGTGGACGACGGTTTCGCAGTGGAAGGTTTGCGGGAACAGATCGACCGGTGTGATCTTGACGGGGGAGAAGGTGCCTTCCTCGACAAAGCGCTTGAGATCGCGCGCCAGGGTGGCAGGGTCGCAGCTCACATAGGCGACATCGCGCGCACTCGTGCTGGCGATGAGGTCGATGGCCTCAGGCGCTAGGCCTGCACGCGGCGGGTCGACTACTAGGACATCGGCGTCCTGGTCGGGGAACTCGCGCACCGCGTCTCCGCCAATGACGTCGACGTTATCAAGCTTGTTGATTTCCAGGTTACGGCGTAGATCGCGCACGGCGGGGCCGTAGGCCTCGACGGCAGCGACAAAGTCGCAGCGGCGGGCGAGCGGCAGGGTAAAGGTGCCGGCACCGCAGTACAGGTCCACGGCAAGCTCGTCTTCCTGTGGGTCGAGCGCTTCCATGACAAGCTCGATCAAAATCTCGGCACCCTTGGTGTTGACCTGGAAAAAAGACGGGGCAGACAAGCGCATCTGACCCTCGGCGATATTCTCGGTCCATGAGCCCTCTCCGGCGAGCATTTCGACCTTGGAGACACGGCGGGCCTGCTTTTCGCCCTTGCTCATCACGCGCACGATGCTCGTGGGATGAGCGGCGTCTGCCAGCACGCGGGAGACCTGCGAGCGCGGGAAGGAGCCCGTAGGCGTCCAGAGAGCGACCTCGAGCGCCTTGGTGCGGCGCGAGGCGCGAATGCCCACGCGCTCGAGGCCCAGGTCGTGGCTGCCGCTCAGATAGTTGAGCGCGCCGACGACCGATTTGAGCGCCTTCGGGAAGCGCTTATCGAACAGCGGGCACGTATCGACGGTCACGATTTTGCTGGGGTCGACACCGTGCATGCCAAGGCGCACGCGACCGTTGACGACGGTCGGTTCGAGCTCGATTTTATTGCGGTAGCCCCAGTCGTCCTTGGTGTGGCAGATGGGCTGTACCAACTCATCGACCTGCTCAGGAGCGAACTTGCCGATGCGCTCGAGCGTGGAGCGCAGGTTTTGCTCCTTGGCGGCGAGCTGTGCCGTGCGTGAGAGATTGCCCCACGAGCAGCCGCCGCAGATGCCCACGAAGGGGCAGGGAGGCTGAATGCGATCGGGGCTTGGCTCCAGAATCTCGGTGGTGCGGGCGCGCATGAACGACTTGCCGTCCTGTACGACCTCGGCCTCGACGGTGTCGCCTGCCACGGCACCCTGCACAAAGACGGCCTTGCCGTTGTCGGCGTGCGCCAGCCCGTCGGCGCCGTAGGTCATCGATTCTATAGTGAGCTTCATATTCCTGCCTGTCATTCGCGTTGTTGCTCGCACCATGGTAGCAGGGAAAAGCGCCCCGCATCCGAGGCTTTCCTCAAATGCGGGGCGCTTCTACAAACTGCTTCTACAAACGACTATTTCGTCTTGCCGGTAATGAGCGTCTTAAGACCCAGGCCAATCAGGCCCAGGCCTATGCGCACGCGACCGGGGCGATGGCGCTCGATGGCCTTGGTCTTGCCGGCGGGCTTATCGCGACGGGTGCTCGTCTCGGATACGGGCTTGGTGACCTGCGGCTCGGGCTGAGGTGCAGGTGCAGGCTCGGGCTCAATGACAGTCGCCTGGACCTTCTGAACCTCGGGTGTGGTCGGCTGCGGCTCAGGAGCAGGGGTGGGCTTTGCCTCGGCGGCGCGCTCCGGAGTCGCGGTAGCGGGCTCGGGCGCTTTCTCCACGGCGGTCTCTGCGGCAGCCTCGAGCTCATTCACCGGGGGAGCTGCAACCGCTTCCGGTTTGGCAGCTGCCCCGTGTTCAACCTCGGCCTGAATGGCCTCCTCGGCCACACGTTCCTTCTCCTGCGCACGCTGCTGCGCGGCGGCCTCGGCGTTGCGATAGGCACGCTCCAGTAGAGCTTCCTGCGAGTTGAAGGGTTTCTCACCCTCTGCACGCTCCACGGGGACCCAGGTGCCGTCGCTCGTGAGGCTGCGGGCCTTCACGTTGTCCCGCAGCTGCATGCCCATATACTCGTGCACTAGGGCGCGGCAGGTGGGGTCGAGCACGGGGAAGGCGATCTCCACGCGGTGCTCGGTGTTGCGCGTCATCATGTCTGCCGAGCTCAGGTAAATCATGTCCGAGTTCACGCCGAAAGCATAGACGCGCGCGTGCTCCAAAAAGCGTCCGACGATGGAGCGGACATGCACGTTCTCGGTCTTGCCCGGAATACCGGGCTTGAGGCACGAGATGCCGCGGATGATCATGTCTACGCGCACGCCGGCACACGATGCCTCGGCGATCTTGTCGATGACCTCGCGGTCGGTCAGCGAGTTGAGCTTAAAGAACCTGTCTCTTATACACATCTGACGCTGCCGACGATCTTACGCGTGTA
>URHU01000182.1:0-2482 GCA_900547715.1 uncultured Collinsella sp.
CAGCGTCAGATGTGTATAAGAGACAGCTCCGAACCCTCGCCGTCCCCGCGCATCGGTGGTCCCGGTCTCGAGGCGGTGCGCTCCATCGCCGCCCGCTATTTCCGTGATCCAAAGGGGACGGAGGAAAACGGATCATTCGAGCCAGTGGCAATTGTGCCCTCGACCGTGATCGGCGCGACCGACGCTGCCAACTACCAGCGCATTTGCTCCGAGTGCATTCGCTTCTCGGCCTTTGTGGTCGACGATGACGAGTGCGATCGCGGCGTCCACGGCACCAACGAGCGCATTACCCGCCGAGCCTACCTTCAGGGTGTCCGCTTTTTCATCGCTCTGCTCCACACGCTCTAGCCAAAAAGCAAGCCCTTGGTGCAATGGGGCCAGGTTTGTTTGCACCAATCATTCCGTGCGGGTTATATGCAGGTTTGCCTGCGCACGCTATCATGTATGGGTTAGACCGCAATTATGTACCCCATACGCGAAGGGATGCGCATGTATCTGAAGATCGACATGTTCTAGCCGGGCTTACCCCCGCAGCGGCGCCCCGCGCCCCATCAATTCTGCCGATTTTCACCTTCACGCATATAAAGGAGTCCGTCATGCGCGACAAGCTCGAAAAGATCATCAAGGCCTACGAGGAGCTCGAGAAGAAGCTTTCCGACCCGGCCGTCGCCTCCGATATCAAGGAGTTCACGCGTCTCAACAAGGAGTACGCGCACCAGTCCGACCTCATCGCCGCCTCGCGCGAGTACATCGGCGCGCTCGATGACATCGAGGCTGCCAAGGAAATGCTGCACGATACCACCGATGCCGATGAGAAGGAGATGCTCCAGATGGACATCTCCGAAAACGAGGCAAAGCTCCCCCAGCTCGAGGAAGACATCAAGTACATGCTCATCCCGAGCGACCCCAACGACGACAAGAACACCATCGTCGAGATTCGCTCCGCCGCCGGTGGCGACGAGGCGGCCATCTTTGCCGGCGATCTGTACAAGATGTACCAGCGCTTTTGTGAGTCGCGCGGCTGGAAGACCACCGTGCTCGATTCCAGCCCCAGCGAGGCCGGTGGCTTTAAGTCCATTGAGTTCAAGGTTGAGGGCGACCGCGTCTACTCCGTTATGAAGTACGAGTCCGGCGTGCACCGCGTCCAGCGCGTCCCCAAGACCGAGTCCCAGGGCCGCATTCAGACCTCCACGGCTACCGTAGCCGTGCTTCCCGAGGCCGAGGAGATCGACGTTCAGATCAACCAGTCCGACCTGCGCATCGACACTTACTGCGCTTCGGGCCCTGGTGGTCAGTGCGTTAACACCACCTACTCCGCCGTGCGCATCACCCACCTGCCCACCAACACCGTGGTGCAGTCGCAGGAGCAGCGTTCCCAGATCCAGAACCGCGAGGTCTGCATGCAGATGCTGCGCGCCCGTCTGTACGAGATGGAACTCGAGAAGCAGCAGGCAGAGCTCGGTGCCGAGCGCCAGAGCCAGATCGGCCACGGTAACCGTTCCGAGAAGATCCGCACCTACAACCAGCCCCAGGACCGCGTGACCGATCACCGCATCGGTTTCAACTCCACTTATAACGGCGTCCTTCTGGGCGACCAGCTCGGCACCGTGATCGAGGCGCTCGCCGCCGCCGAGCGTGCCGAGAAGCTGGCACAAGCAGTTTAAGTTACGGCGTTTTACCAAACGCCGCAACGGCTCGACGCTGCAAACGCCCCTAAGCGGCAATCTGACGTTCAATCGTCGGTCGCGTACCGAAGTACGCTTCCCTCCTCTTTCACGTCACCTTGCTCGCTTAGGGGCGTTTTCGCTGACTTATGCTCAACCTGTGGCGCCTTAGAGGTAGTCATTGGGGATGTTCTTAAATGACTAGTCAACTTGTTCGTTCTGGACGGTGCTCGCTGTCCGTCCTCTAGTCATTGGGGACGTACTTAAATGACTGGGTTGGGCACATTGCTTTGAGATGTTATTCAATCCGTCTTGATGGCCTTTAGGCTGTTTGTCTGCTTAAAGCAATTAACGGTGTGCATCTGCTATTGGAAATATTGCCCGAAAAATCGTCCAAGAAGTCGCGGGGCGATTTTTGACGCGTCGCGCGTCAAGTGATTTGGCAAGTTCTTGGTTAGATATTGGTCAGGTTAGGGGCAACCTTGCCAAAAGCTTGACGGATGCAGATTTAGACGTCGGCGAATGAACGCTTCGATTGCGATCCAAGCAAAATTCTGGGCTGATTCTCGATAATCGCCTTCAATCGCCCCTTGCCAAGCGTTGGCCTCGCGTACAATCTGCTCCGACATTCGCGCGCCGTCTGGCGCTTAAGAGGGGAGGGCCCCATGGCAAACGAGATTTGGACCATCAAGCGTTGTCTCGAGTGGACCAAGGAGTACCTGGCCGAGCGCGGCGAGGAGCACCCCCGTCTTTCTGCCGAGTGGCTGCTGTGCGCCTGTCTCTTATACACATCTCCGAGCCCACGAGACAGGCAGAAA
>URHU01000183.1:0-2470 GCA_900547715.1 uncultured Collinsella sp.
CGAGATTTCTGCCTGTCTCGTGGGCTCGGAGATGTGTATAAGAGACAGGTCGTAGGGCACCTGCTCGGATTCCCACGGCGCAGCCTGCGCCGCCGGCTGCGTCTTGGGAGCGGACGCGCGCTCGGGCGCTCGGGGCGCGGGCTCGGTCGGGAGCTTGCCCGTGGCAGGAGCGCCGGCAGGGTTGTCGGAGCGTAGCCAGGGGGCTTTGCCCAGGTCAGACGACTTGGGCTCGGGAGCCGGAGCAGCCGGTTTGGGCACAGCGGGTTCAAGCGCCGACGGGGTCGGTGCCGCTACCGGTGCCGCTTTTGGCTGCGTCGCGCTGGCGCTCGAGGATGCAGGGGCCGCCGAGAACACGGGTTGCGGGTCCGCAGATGCCGCAGCCCGTGCAGATGGAGAATGCTCCTCATGTTGAGGAGCCGGCGTGCCACCCCCATCCAGGACATAGTCGACGGTGCGACGACCGAAAACCGCGCAGACCGTCGGCAGGACCACCGACTGCGTATCGGCGCGACCGAGCATCTTAATGGCAAAAGTCGAACCCGCGGGGAACGAGACCGTGAGCTTGGAGCCGTCGTCGGCCGTGGCGCGGGCGTTGAGCAAAAGCCCTGCGTAGGAAGCCTGACGTGCCTTGACACGCTCGACAACCTCGGCCCATTTGCGCTGCAGCTCTCCGGCATCCTCGACCGCGGGCGTCTCGGCAGCACCGGCGACGGCAACCTGGGCGGCATTGTTGGACTGGGGCTTAGGTGCCGGAGCTATGGCAGGCGCGGGGGCCGCAACGGGCTGAGGCGCAGGCGCTGCAGGCTTGGAGACTGACACGGACGCAGAACGGGACGCAGGCTGAGCCGCCGGAGCGGCAGCACCACGGTCCCAAGGCATACCGCCCTGGCGCGCGGACGTAGCAGCGGGGGCAGCGGTCGCCGCAGGAGTAGCGGCTCGGGCACCCGAGATCAGCGTCGGCTGCTGGACAGCGGGTGCGGATGCAGCAGGCGCACTCGCTTGAGCAGCAGCCACGCTCGCCGGAACGGCGGCGTTGGCAACCATGGCCTCCAAGCGAGCTACGCGCTCAGCCAAAGCTTCAATCGTCAAATCGGCCTCGGGACGCGCCAGACGCGTGCAGGCAATCTCGAGCACCAGGCGCACGTCGCTCGCGCCCCTCATCTCCAGTGCGGCATCGTCGAGCACTGTCAGCACACGGGCCAGGCGGTCGGCAGGATGCTCGCCAAAGGCAGCGGCCTCGGCAGCAAGCGCCTCGGCCTGCTCGGAGCCGCCCTCAAACAGCTCGGCACGGGCACCGGCAACGCAGGCAACGTACACGTCACGCACATGCGCCACCAGGTCGCGCGTCAGCTCCAGCAGGTCATTGCCCTCCTCAACCTGCGCACGGATCAGCCCATAGAGCTCGGCAACATCGCGATCGGCAATGGCGCGGGAAAACTCGCCCAGAATCTGGTCCGAAACCTCGCCCAAAAGCGAGCGGGCGTCGTCCGCATGCACAGAACCGTTGCCAAAGACGCTCAGCTGCTCCAGCGTGGACAGCGCGTCGCGCATGCCGCCCTTGGCATGGCGCGCCACGATAGCGAGCGCCTCGTCGTCGTAATCGAAGCCCTCCTGCTCGCACACGTATGCCAAGCGATGCTCGATATCCTCGTTGCCGATACGGTGGAAATCGAAGCGCTGGCAGCGCGAGAGGATGGTCTCCAGAATCTTTTGCGGGTCGGTGGTGCACAGCACAAAGATCACGTGCGCCGGCGGCTCCTCAAGCGTCTTGAGCAGCGCGTTGAACGCCGCCGTCGTGAGCATGTGGACCTCGTCGATGATATAGATCTTGTACTTGCCGCGCACCGGGGCAAAGTTGACGGAGTTGATGATCTCCTCGCGCACGTTGTCCACGCCGGTACGGCTTGCAGCATCGAGCTCGTAGACATCGGGGTGGTTGCCCTCGGCGATGAGCTCGCACTCCTCGCAAGTACCGTCGGGCATGCAGCCGCTTGCACCCTCGGCGCGCGCCGCCTCGGCATTGCGGCACAGTAGCGCCTTGGCCAGAATGCGCGCCATGGTGGTCTTGCCCGTGCCGCGCGGTCCGCAGAACAGGTAGGCGTGGGACAGGCGCCCCTCGGTGATGGCGTGCTCGAGCGTCGAGACGATATGCTGCTGGCCCACCACAGAGTCGAAGGTGAGCGGGCGATACTTTCGGTACAACGATTCCATGGGTGCTCCCCCGGGTATACTGAGTCTTGTTGCCGCGACGGCCAAGCGGTCGCACGGCATACTGCATTCATAATAACCCGTACGGCGAGCCCGCCGCGATAGGAGTCCAAAGAGCATGGCAGACGCAGAGAGCAACCTCGTTCCCTCCGAAGCAGCCGACCAGGTCGAGGTCGCGCTCGAGAAGCAGGCCGCAGCCGACGACGGCATCCTGTACCTCCTGTCTCTTATACACATCTGACGCTGCCGACGATCTTACGCG
>URHU01000184.1:0-2404 GCA_900547715.1 uncultured Collinsella sp.
TTCTGCCTGTCTCGTGGGCTCGGAGATGTGTATAAGAGACAGGTCTTGCCCTCCTCCTGGATCAGGCCCATGGCGATACCGGAGACCGGGCGCTTAATGGGCACGCCGCCGTCCATAAGGGCGAGCGTGGAGCCGCAGGTCGAAGCCATCGAAGAGGAGCCGTTGGACTCCATGACCTCGGAGACGACGCGGATGGCGTAGGGGAACTCGTTCTCGTCGGGAAGCACCGGAAGCAGAGCGCGCTCTGCCAGGTTACCGTGACCGATCTCGCGGCGCTTGGGGCTGCCCATGCGGCCGGTCTCGCCGGTGCAGAACGGCGGGAAGTTGTAGTGGTGCATGTAGCGTTTGCCCTCGGTGGGCTCGATGGTATCCAGACGCTGGCCCTCGTTGAGCATGCCGAGCGAAAGAACCGAGAGCACCTGGGTCTGGCCGCGCTGGAACAGGCCGGAGCCGTGAACGAGCGGCAGGTAGTTGTCCTTCACCATGATGGGACGGATCTCATCGGCGGCACGACCGTCGACGCGCTCACCGGTCTCGACGACCATGGTGCGCATGGCCTTCTTCTCGAGCTTCTTGAGCGCCACGGGGATCTCGCGCTCCCAAGCGGCCTGCTCCTCCTCGGTGAACTCGGCACGGATGGACTCCTTCAGAGCCTCGACCTTGCCGATACGGGAGAGCTTGTCGGCGTCACGAAGGGCGGCTGCCATCTCGTCGTAGTGGGCGAAGATGCGCTCCTGGACCTCCTCGACGGGCTGGTCGAGCGGGTACTCCTTCTTGACGATGGGGCCGTTGACCTGCTCCCACTCGGCAACGAACTCGTCCTGAGCCTGGCAGAAAGCAGCAAGGGCCTCCTGGCCAAACTTCATGGCGGCGAGCATGTCGTCCTCGGAGATCTCCTCGGCGCCGGCCTCGACCATCGAGATGAAGTCGGCAGAGCCGCCCAGCTCCAGGTCCAGATCGGAGTTCTCGCGCTCCTCGTAGGTGGGGTTGACGATAAACTCGCCGGTCTCCACGTTACGGCCGATGCGCACGCAGGCAAGCGGACCCTCGAAGGGCACGCCGCCGAGCGTCATGGCCAGGGAGGCACCCATGACGTTGATGACGTCGAAGGGGTTGACCTGGTCGGCGACGAGCGAGGTGGCGACGATGTGCACCTCGTTGCGGAAGCCATCCGGGAAGCTCGGGCGAATCGGACGGTCGATCATGCGCGCGGTGAGCGTAGCCTTCTCACTGGGACGGCCCTCACGCTTGAGGTAGCCACCCGGGATGCGGCCGGCGGCGTACATCTTCTCGTTGAAGTCGACGGTCAGCGGGAAGAAGTCGTAGTTCTTACGCTCCTTGGAGACGACCACGGTGTCGAGCATCGTGGTGTCACCCTGCTTGACCAGGCAGGCGCCGGTGGCCTGCTTGGCAAGCTCGCCCGACTCAAAGGTGTAGGTCTTGCCGTACAGCTCAAAGGTCTTGGATACGAGTGTCATTGTTCTCCTTTACCCCGCAGACCCCTTGCCTGCGGGCTTCTCATGTGACGCGGGCCCCCTGCCCCCGCCACGCTTCAGAGCGTGATTGTTCGCGCCCTTACACAAAAAGAGCGCCCCGCTGCGCAGGACGCTCTTAGCATGTACAAATCCTACTGGATGTTGTCGCGGATGCCCAGAGCCTTGATGAGCTCACGGTACTCGACGATGTCGTTCTTCTTGATGTAGGAGAGAAGACGACGACGACGGCCGACGAGCATGAGCAGGCCACGACGGGTGTGGAAGTCCTTCTGGTGGGACTTCATGTGCTCGGTCAGCTCCTTGATGCGCTCGGACAGAATGGCGACCTGAACCTTGGGGTTGCCGGTGTCGACCGGGGTGTTACCGAACTGTGCAGTCAGCTCCGCCTTGCGCTCTTTGGAAACAGTCATTGTTTCACCTTTCGTTTTACGTCGCCCACGGGCGACTCGATTCGCCTCGGACTGGGAAGCCGCCGGTGGAGCGAGCAACCAAGGTCGAGGTACCAACAGGCCGATATGTTACCACAAGCAGCCCGCCCCTGTGCATCATCACCGACCCAACATGAATTCCATCGCACGGAGGCGCTGATCGGTGTGCGTCGCAGCCCAAACATGCGAAAGCCCCAACAAAAAGGCTGCGGTATGGGGGTCGACCCTCTCGGCCATGAGCGCATCGAAGGTCATGGACATGAGGGCGCGCAGCCACGCGACCTCACCGGTCGACACCAGCTCGGCACCCGGAACGCTCGAAGCGCACGACCCGCACATGAGACCGCCCGCCTGGGGCGAAAAATACGACAACATGGGGTCTCCGCACAGCACGCAGGCCGAAAAATCGGGACGATACCCGATATGCGACAGCAGCTTAAAGACATATGCCGCCACAAGTCTGTCTCTTATACACATCTG
>URHU01000185.1:0-2350 GCA_900547715.1 uncultured Collinsella sp.
TGCAGCAGGGGCTCTCAATGTTTTTATGTCCTGCTCATATCGTCTCTGCCGGCACCTGGGGACACTCCTTAGCCGTTGGGGACGTTCTTAAACGACTGGTCATTCAAGAACGTCCCCAATGACTACCCGCAGAATGAGCGTGGCCGACAGCCGCGCGGCACCGGTCCGCGTGGCGGCGTATAATCGGCGGCAGATGACTTGGACGTTAGGAAACCATGACCGATAGCATGCAGCAGATGGCGCTCGACACGCTCGGCGCCTATTTTGGCTACACCTCGTTTCGCCCGGGACAGGACCGCATGGTCGATGCGATCCTTGCCGGTCGCGATGCGCTGGGCGTTATGCCCACGGGCGCCGGCAAGTCCATTTGCTACCAGGTGCCCGCGCTCATGCTGCCCGGCATCACCTTTGTGGTGAGCCCGCTGCTGTCGCTGATGGAGGACCAGACCCGTGCGTTGCTCGCGGCGGGTGCGCGACCCAGCTATCTCAACTCCAGCCTTACTCCGGCCCAGCAAAACACTGTGCTCAAGCGGACGCGCGAGGGTCGCTACCAGCTTATGTACGTGGCGCCCGAGCGCCTGCTCGAGCCGCGCTTTTTAGCCTTTGCGCAGGAGGCCGCGGCGGACGGCGGCATTGGCGTGCCGCTCGTGGCCATTGACGAGGCGCACTGCGTGAGCCAATGGGGCCAGGATTTTCGCCCCGCTTACCTGCAGATTCGCGAGTTCATCGATTCCCTGCCGCAGCGCCCCATCGTGGCGGCCTTTACCGCTACGGCGACCGAGCGCGTGCGTGCGGACATTCAGCAGATGCTCGGCCTGCAAAACCCCGCGACGGTGGTGACGGGCTTCGATCGCAAGAATCTCTACTTTGGCTGCGAGGAGATGGGCGATAAGGCCAAGACCGCGTGGGTGCGCGACTACGTGATCGCGCATTCGAGCGAGAGCGGCATCGTGTATTGCTCGACCCGCAAGACGGTCGATGCGCTGGCAGGCGAGCTTGCCGAGGCGCTGGGCCCCAGCGGCATTCGCGTTGGCCGCTACCATGCCGGCATGGGCAACGACGCCCGCCGCCAGAGCCAGCGTGCCTTTATCGACGACGACATTCAGGTGATGGTTGCCACCAACGCCTTTGGAATGGGCATCGATAAGCCCAACGTGCGCTACGTCATCCACAACAACGTGCCCGAGAGCATCGAGGCATACTACCAAGAGGCGGGCCGCGCTGGCCGCGATGGCGATCCGGCCAGCTGTTACTTGCTGTGGAACGGCAACGATTTTCGCATGCGCCGCTTTTTGATCGACCGCGGCGATGCTGCCGATGAGGCACTCGACGAAGAGCAGCGCGCGTGGACGCTCCAGAACCGTTATCGCCTGCTCAGCCAGATGGAGGGCTACTGTAATACCACCGGCTGTCTGCGCGAATACATGCTGCGCTACTTTGGCGATGAGGCCGCGGCCGAGCATGCTGCTGCGGCTGGTGCGGGCGCCACCGCCACGGACGACGCCGAGGGCTGCGGCAACTGCAGCAACTGCCTCACACAGTTCGAGGTCGAGGACGTCACCGATATGGCTCGCGCCGCTGTGCGCTATGTGGCCACGCGTCCCATGCGCTTTGGCAAGTCGCTGATCGCCGATGTGCTCCACGGCGGCAACACCGAGCGCATTCGCCAGATGCATCTGGACGAGGACCGCGGCTACGGTGAGCTGCCGAGTGAATCGGTCGGGCGCATCAAGGACATCATCGGCCAGCTGTGCGGCCGCGGTTATTTGGCCACTTCGCAGGGGCAATACCCGGTCGTGGGGCTGGGCCCGCGTGCCACCGAGGTCGAGGATGAGGCGTTTGCCTTTACCGTTAAGCGTCGCGCGTCCAAGCGCAAGGCCTCGGCCCGCGCCCGCCGCGCCGTCGATCTGCTGCGCGAGGAGGCCGAGCTGGATCAGCGCCCGCGCGTGGGCGACGATGCCGAGCTGTTCGAGCGCCTGCGTGCCCTCCGCAAGGAGATTTCGACCGAGCTGGAGATGGCGCCGTACATGGTCTTTTCCGACAAGGCCCTGCGCGGCCTGTGCCGCCTGCGCCCGCAGGCGCGCGACGAGCTGATCCAGGTCAACGGCATTGGCGAGAAAAAGGCCGACGCCTTTGGCGAGCAGTTTATGGCGGCAATTGAAGAGTTTGAGTCCGAGCATGCGCGGGATGGAGCGTAACGATGGTAGCCGATAGCAAGACCGACCGTACTGACGTGTCCGCCGTACCGCTGTACCAGCAGGTCATGGACGACCTAAAGGGCGAGATCGCGCGCGGTGTGTACCCTGTCTCTTATACACATCTGACGCTGCCGACGATCTTACGCGTGTAG
>URHU01000186.1:0-2348 GCA_900547715.1 uncultured Collinsella sp.
ACGAGATTTCTGCCTGTCTCGTGGGCTCGGAGATGTGTATAAGAGACAGCGATGACAACGCACGAAAGGGACGCCTGGGGCAAGATGGCACGAATCATACGCACCGTGTCCTCAAAGGCCTCGGCGCTATAGGGACGGCCCATGCGATGCAGGGTCGCCGTGCAGCCGGACTGCACGGGCAGGTGCAAAAACGGGGCGATACGCTGCGGGTAGCGCGCCATAACCTTAAGCAGGCGCTCGGAGATATCCATGGGCTCGACCGAGGAAATGCGCACATGCGGAATAGACGTGCGCTCCATGATGGCCTCGAGCAGCTCATCGATTTCGACGTGCTCGTCGGTCGCGCTCTTGCCATCGTAGGCACCCAGGTTCACACCGGTCAGCACCACCTCGGGCACGCCGGCCTCCTGGGCCTCGCGAACTTGCTCGAGCACGGACTCGACGGGCACGGAGCGCTCGGGGCCGCGCGCCTTCCACACAATGCAATAGGTGCAGCGATGGTTGCAGCCATCCTGAATCTTCACGCCCAGGCGAGAGCGACCGAGCGCATCGACCACCTCGCCATCGCTGCAGGCGGGAACGCTATCGGACTCAACACCCAGCACCTCGCAAACACGTTCGGCGACATCTATCTTGGACGGCTCGGCAATCACGCGATCCGAAAGCTCCGACAGCTCCTCGGGATGCAAATTGACCACGCATCCGGTCACGAACACATAGGGCTCGTTTGGATGGGCCAGCGCATGACGGACGGCCTTACGGGTCTTAGCCTCGGCCTCGCCCGTAACGGCACAAGTGTTAATGACGATCAGATCGGCATCCTGGGGCTCCACAATAGCAAAGCCCAAGCGCATAAGATCGGCAGTGATACGGTCAGACTCAACCCGGTTGACGCGGCAGCCGAGGTTGACGACGGAAATATGGGGTGCGAGCACGCGGGCTCCTTAATCGAGGATATCGTCGAGGGCACTCTTGATACGGTCGGTCACCGACTTCTTACCAGAAGCGACGTCATCGCCCATCTCATCGGCAAAAGCACGGAGCAGTTCGCGCTGCTTATTGGAAAGATTGGTGGGAACGACCACGCGCAGTTGCACGATCAGGCGGCCACGCGAACCGCCACCGCCAATGCGCGGCATGCCGTAATTATTGACGCTCACGGTGTCGCCGTACTGGGCGCCGGCGGGAACCGTCACCTTAACGACCTCGTCGGGCATAATGCCCTCGACCTCGATCTCGCAGCCGAGCGCAGCCTGCGCAATCGAGATATCGCTCACCAGGTATAGGTCGTCACCGTTGCGCTTAAAGCGCTCATGGTCGGCAACGCGCACGTTGACAATCAGGTCGCCCGAAGGCTCGCCGCGAAGGCCGGCCTCGCCAAAGCCGCTCACGCGCAGCTGGCGACCGGTCGAAACGCCGGCGGGAATATCGATGTCGATCTTTTCGTGCGAAGGCGTGCGGCCCTGGCCGTCACAGGTCTCGCAGGGATGATCGATGACCGTGCCCTCGCCGTGGCAGTCGGGGCAAGGCGAAGAGGACTGGACCTGGCCCAAAAAAGAGCGCTGGACCGTGGTGACATAGCCCGTGCCGTGGCAGCGGCTGCACTGTTTTTCCTGTGCGCCCTCTGCCCTACCGGTGCCATTGCAGTCCTCGCAAGGAGCAAGGCGGTCATAGCTGATTGTCTTTTTGCAGCCGAGCGCCGCCTCCTCGAGCGTCACCGAAAGCGAGATGGCCATATCACGTCCGCGACGACGCTCACGACGGCTGCGGGCGCCACCGCCGGCACCGCCGCCAAAGAACGACGAGAACAAGTCGTCCATGCCCATGCCACCAAAGATATCGTTGATATCGACGTAGCCGGAGCCACCGGGGCCGTCGGCAGTGCCGTAACGGTCGTAGTTAGCACGCTTCTGCTCATCGGAAAGAACGGAATATGCCTCGTTGAGCTCTTTGAACTTAGCCTCGGCCTCGGGGTCGTCCGAAACGTCCGGGTGTACGGTACGGGCCTTCTTTAGAAACGCGCGCTTAATCGTCCGCGCGTCGGCATCCTTGTCGACGCCAAGCACCTCGTAGTAATCCCTATTTTCCGACACGACCGAATCCTTCCGACTTTCATTATTGTCACAGTGCGTCCTATACCCAAGCTGGGCCGGCCGCAAACAGAGGGTTTGATGTTATTGCATTGCGTAGGGCGAAAGCATGGCACGTTGCGAGCAGCTCGCAAACCAAACCGACACGAGCGCAAACATAAATCCGTTGGCAAAACCGTTGGCAAACTGCATCGCGCCGCGCTTCCACCCTGTCTCTTATACACATCTGACGCTGCCGACGATCTTACGCGTGTAGAT
>URHU01000187.1:0-2343 GCA_900547715.1 uncultured Collinsella sp.
CGAGATTTCTGCCTGTCTCGTGGGCTCGGAGATGTGTATAAGAGACAGTTATCGACCAGGTCGCCGCCGCCGAAGTTAGCCAGGTCGAGAACATGAATCCCGACGTGCCGATCCCCGACGAAGTCATCGAACGCGTCGCTTCGATCCACGATCATATCGAGGAGCGTCGCGCCAACCGCGGACTCAAACCCTCGCTGCACGGTTTCTTTTTCCGCGGAAAGAAACGCTAGCCGCAACAGCAAGGCCCGCCCCGCAAAAAACGGGACAGGCCTTTTTCTGTTATCGAATGTCAGGAGGGACAGGCGCAGCCGTTAAAACCGTCAGTCAACCCACGAACATTAGTCCACGCGCTTGTCGCCCATAAAGAAGACGGCCACCGTGCCAGGGCCGGTATGCGAGCCAATCAGAGCACCGATGCTATTGATCTCAATCTTACCTTTGAGCTGCGGAACCTGTTCCTCTATCAGTGCCGCAACGGCCTCGGCGTCCGCGCGGCACGCCGAGTGCGACATGATGCACTTGCCCGAATAGTTCGCACCGTCCTGCACATGCGCCATCACGGTCTTGGCCATCTCGGAGATCGCGCGCTTCTTGGTGCGAATCTTCTCACGCGGCGCCAGCTCACCTTCGCAATCGACCGTCATAAGCGGGCAAATCTTGAGCGCCGTGCCGATGATCGCGCTCGCGGCCGAAATGCGACCGCCGCGCAGGTAGCTCGACAGATCGGTCGAGAAGAACCAGTGGTGAAGGTTGAGTTTATGCTCCTCAATCCAAGCGGCCGTCTCGTCAAGCGAAGCGCCGCTATCGCGAACGTCAGCGGCACACTCCACCAGCAGGCCAAAGCCCGAAGACGCAGCCAGCGAATCGATGACGCGCACCTTGCCGCCCTGGGGATAGCGATCCGCGAGCATCTGCGCCGCAACGCAGGCCGATCCATACGTGCCCGAAATACCCGACGACAACGCCAGGTGCAGCACGTCTTTGCCCTCGGCAACAAACGGCTCCCAAAACTCCTCGTACTCACCTACGCTCACCTGAGACGTCTTGGGCATGGCGCCCGCGGCAATCTGGGCAAAAAACTCGTCCGGCGCAATCGACTGATACAGATCGTCCGTATAGACAACATCGTCGATCTCGTAATGAAAACACACGACAGAAATATTGCGCGACGCAAAGAACTCACGGGTTCGATCGGCGGCGGATTCACAGGTCAGGACAAAATCACTCATATGAGGCTCCTTACTCATTTCTGCGTAAATTATTGCACAGCAAGCGTGAATACGGTACAAATGTCCACTATTTACCAAATTGAACCAAAGATAGTGAACATCTTTACCGTCATCATCTCTATCGATCCCGGAGGCATGCGTCTGCAAAAACGACCCTGCGTCTCCACTCAACCGCCATATCTACCTCAACTAAATCGATTTATCAAACCGTTCGGCCAACAATTTGACCTCACATCTCCAATCGAAACAAAAGCGGCGCATACTGATAAACGTTTGACGCTGTTTTATCAGTTTTACCAACCACATCGGAAGGTGCCTCATGGTCGCATTCGATCGCAATCCGCAAGACTTCAAGTATCTGCGCCTGCTGTCGAGACAGTTCCCCACCGAGCAATCCGCATTCACCGAAATCATCAACCTCTCGGCCATCCTCAACCTGCCCAAGGGCACCGAGCATTTTATGAGCGATGTGCATGGCGAGTACGAAGCCTTTATGCACATCCTCAATAACTGCTCGGGCGTTGTGCGCGAGCATGTCGACGAGATCTTTGGCGACACGCTCTCCTTTGACGAAAAGGGCGAGCTGTGCACGCTCATCTACTATCCGCGCGAGAAGATCGATCTTGTCCGCAGCCGGCGCGAGGACTCGCCCACCTGGTATAAGACCATGCTCGACCAGCTCATCGTGGTTGCCCGCTCGCTTTCGAGCCGCTACACCCGCTCCAAGGTGCGTAAGGCCATCCCGCGCGATTACGCCTACATCATCGACGAGTTGCTGCACACGCATCCGGATGAGAACAACTACCGCGTGCGCTATCACGAGCGCATCATTGAGTCCATCCTGGAGACCGCCAGCGCCGACGACTTTATCGAGTCGCTCGCCTCGCTCATCAAGCGCCTCGCCGTCGACCACCTGCACTTGGTGGGCGACATCTTCGATCGCGGTGGCGGCGCGGCCAAGATTATGGACTGCCTGCTCACCTATCATTCGCTCGATATTCAGTGGGGCAACCACGACCTGCTGTGGATGGGTGCCGCTGCCGGCGAGCCCGCCTGCATCGCCACGGTACTGCGCAACAACCTGCGCTACGACAACTACGAGATTCTCGAGAAC
>URHU01000188.1:0-2328 GCA_900547715.1 uncultured Collinsella sp.
TTCTGCCTGTCTCGTGGGCTCGGAGATGTGTATAAGAGACAGGCTGCACATCCACACGGCACCGTCCCTTCAAAACAAAAACCCACGATGCGGGTGTTCCCCGCATCGTGGGCAACGGCTGCAGTATAGCGCCGATATGCGACGAATCGCCTAGATGATGAGCGTATGATAGGTCACGATCGCACCCAGAGCGTCAACGGTTACGCCATAGGACTCGGGATAGATGCGCGTCGAAAACACGAGAGAGCCATCGTTCACAAACACCTCGACCGACGAGACATCGCCAACAATGCGCACGTTGCGCACCTCGTCGACGGGCTCCCAGCGCACGGTACGACCGCAGCCGGCAGAAGCGCGACCCTCATCGGTAAATCGCATCTCAAAGCGCGAGGGCAGTTCGCCCTCGGCGGGCACAAACGCCAGCTTCAGCCCGCCATCAACGGTCGCGGTAAACGCGCCGTCGACACCGTCGACAACAACGTCAAAGCAGGTATCGCCGGCAACCTCCAACGAGCCCTCCCCCACGCGCACCGAGGCATAATGACGCTCGATCTCGCACGCCGGCTGCTGCAGCACTACGCCGCCGGCACCGGCTGTGAGCTCACGCGGCACCGTCATGCAGTGCTGCCAGCCGCACGTCACGGTGGGGTCGTTACCATAGGTCCGCTCATCGGGCATGCCCATCCAGCCGATCAGAATGTGGCGACCGTCCTCGGCCGTGAACTCCTGCGGCGCATAAAAGTCAAAACCAGCGTCCCACAGGCGGAACTCGCCCAACTCATAGGTACCGTCAACGCCGGTAATGTCGCCCGTTACAGGCATGTAGCCAGCAGCATATACGTTGCCGCGGTCCCAACGACCGCCCTCGAGCCCCTGAGGAGAGAAGGACAGCCACTTCGCCGGCACACCGCCATCGGCCTCAAGCTCAAAGTATCCCGGGCACTCCCACATAAATCCAAAACGCTCGGGCGTAGACACACGGCTCTCGAGCTCCCAGTTCAGCATATCCGCCGAGCCATACACCAGGATCTCGCCCACATCGTGCCCGGCACCCTCGCCGTGCATGGCGCAAAATCGACTAGCGACATGCGGACCATCCACGCGACGACGCGCGCCCAGCACCATGTGATAACGCCCGTCCGCGTCACGCCACACTTTGGGATCGCGCACATGGCAGGTCAAATCCTCGGGATAATCCTCGGACGCCAACACCACACGCTTGGCGCCAAACGCCTGACCGTCGGCACTCTCCACATAGACGGTATCGGCGCGGCGGCCGGTATTGACGTAGTCGTACGTGCCGTCCGCATCGGAGAGCTTAACGTTGCCCGTGTACAGCACGCGAATGCGACCGTCCTCGGCAAGCGCGGAGCCCGAATACACGCCATGGCAATCGAACGGCTCGTCGGGCAGCAATGGGGCGCCAACATATTTCCAGTTCATAAGGTCGCGGCTTGTGGCATGGCCCCACATCTTGACGCCGCCGTTCACATCAAACGGAGCATACTGGAAGTACGCGTGAAATACGCCATCTGCCTGGCAAAGACCGTTGGGGTCGTTGAGCCAACCCGCCGGCGGCATAATATGGAAGTGCTGGCCATACGCGCCATGACCGCACTCAGAGGCGGCAGCGTCAACAGCAGCAACCAGCTTTGCAAGGTCGCGACCAAGTGCATTAGACATATCAAAGTCCTAACGGATCGAAAGTAAAAAGGCGCCAGAGATCGGCACCAGATACGGGAAACGCCCGCGAGCATACAACCCGCGGGCACCCCTCAATCAAAAGCTCTTAGGCCTGCTCGGAAGCCTTGGGCTCGTCCTTGTACAGGACAAACGAGACGCCAAAGGAAACCAGCGCGGCGACCGCAAACATGATCGCGTACTGCACGGGCTGGGCCAGGCACAGCAGGATACCGAAGATACCGGTAACGCCGGTGCCGGAAGCAGCAAGCGAGGTGAGCGCGCAGACCAGGGCACCGCAGCCGCCGCCGATGCAGCCGGCGATGAAGGGCTTAAAGAAGCGCAGGTTCACACCAAAGATGGCCGGCTCGGTAATACCCATGAAGGCGGACAGGGCCGAAGGAAGCGCCAGACCCTTGATCTTGGCATCGCGGGTCTTAAAGGCAACGGCGAGTGCGGCGCCACCCTGAGCGATGTTGGCAGCGCTGGCGATGGGCAGCCAGTAGGTCACGCCGTACTGGGCGAGCTGGCCCAGGTCGATGGCGGTGTACATCTGGTGGATACCGGTAACGACCGTGGGAGCATAGAACAGGCCGACGATAAAGGCTGTCTCTTATACACATCTCCGAGCCCACGAGACAGGCAGAA
>URHU01000189.1:0-2283 GCA_900547715.1 uncultured Collinsella sp.
GCCTGTCTCGTGGGCTCGGAGATGTGTATAAGAGACAGTGGCATGGCCATGATCAACGCCGAGCCCGAAGATCGCGAGGCCGCCAACGCCATCACCGAATACGACAACGACCACGACGGCGTCGCCCGCACCATCATGGACGCCCTCGCCTAGTCATTGGGGACGTTCTTAAACGACTAGTCGTTGGGGACGTTCTTGAATGACTAGTCGTTGGGGACACTCTTCGCGAAAAAGCTGCAAGGACTGTCCCCGGCTGCCGGCAGAAAAGGAACGTCCCTAACTGCCGGATTAGGCGAGGCTCTCCAGAACACGGCGAAGTTCCTGCTGGACGGCGTGGTCGCGGTTGCGCCCCACCACGCGATCGGCAACGGCCTTGAGTGCAGGACGCGCGTTTTCCATCGCGCAGCCCGTGCCGACAAAGCGAATGATCTCGTAGTCGTTCATCGAGTCGCCAAACGCCATAACCTCGTCGCGCCCAATGCCGTAATGCTCCGCGAGCTGTGCGATTCCCGACGCCTTCGACACGCCCGGCTGCATGGCATCGATCCACGCGTTACCCGAAGGCGCAAAGGTAAAGAGTTGACCGAGTTCTCGCTGCAGCACGTACGCGCTGTCCATAACGGCACAGTCATCGCAAAAGATACTCGCCTTGATGATATTTACGCTGGGATCGGGCAGCTCCCAAATGCGCTCGGCATTGGGAAGGTCCTTATCGACCTCGCGTACGAACTTGCACTCGTCATCGAGCAAGAAGGATTTGGTTCGGTCAAAGAGCGCAAGATGCAAATTGGGAAACGTCCCGACGGCCTGGGCGAGCTTTCGAATCGCCAGGTGCGAATACACCTCACGGTCCACCATCTTTCCGTCGGCGTAGACCTGGGCACCGTTAGCTGCGACAAAGTCCATCTTGTCGCGAACGGGCGCAAAGAACTCGCACAGGCGATCGTAGCGACGACCTGACGATGCGGCGAAATGCACACCACGCTCGTGTAGCGCCAGAATCAGTTCGTAGGTCTCGGGAGGTACCTGGCCGTTTTCGTCAAGCAGTGTGCCGTCCATATCGGATGCAATCAGTTTAAACATAGAAAAGCTCCCTTCGGACTTGTTGGAATCGAACGTGTATCCGATTCCAACGTACCCAAAGGGAGCTCAAATAAGACTCCGCGGGCGTAAACGTTACAAGGACCTGGCAAATAGCTCACATATGCCAGAGGCCCCACGGTCGCGACGTCAGGCGGCCCGCCAAAGAGTATCCCCAACGACTAGTCGTTTAAGAACGTCCCCGATGACTACCAATGACTAGTCGGCGTAGGTGAAGGTTGTGACGTCGAACATGCCCTCGGGGCGGATGCGGAGCGTCGGGATGACCGGCAAGGGCAGGAAGATAATGCCCATGATGGGGTCGAGCGGCGGCTCAATACCCATGGCGCGCGCCTTGACCATAAAGTCGTCGTGCTGCGCGGCAACGTCCTCGGCCGTGCCTTCGCTCATCAGGCCACCGAGCGCCAGCGGAATGCGCGCCACGACCTCGCCGTTACGCACCAGCACGTGACCACCCTGGCCCACGGCCTCAACGGCAGCCATCATATCGGCAGCGTTATCGCCCACCACGCACACGTTGTGCGAGTCGTGGCCGATCGTGGAGGCAATGGCACCACCGGTGATGGTGAAACCGCGCACCCAGCCGCGACCGATATGCTTGCCGACCAGGCCCAGGCCAGCGGGGCCGTCGCCGTCGGCGCCCTCGGCCTGCAGCGACACGCCGCGGCCATGGCGCTCAATCAGCATAATGCGACGCAAGTCCTCGTCAGTCTCGGGACGAACCATGCCCGTGATGGCCTTGCCCGGCACCACGTCAATCACGGCCTCGCCCGGCTTAAAGGCATAGTCGAATACGTCGAGCGAAAGCTTCGGCAGCTTAACGGAGGCACGCAGCTCATCGGCAAGGGCCGCAACCTCGGCCATCTCGGGTGCGATCTCGCCCACAAAGGTACCGTCCTGCGCCACCAGAGCACCGGCGGCATATACGCGATGCGGAGCCGTGGCAAACGTCAGGTCATCGAGCAACAGCAGGTCGGCGCGTTTGCCCGGGGCGATCGCGCCACGGAGCTCATGCGGGTCGCGACAGCCGTGGTCCAGGCCAAATGCCTCAGCCGTGGAAAGGGACGCCATAGAGATGGCGACCACCGGGTCGATGCCGGCCTCGATAGCCACGCGGCAGGCGTTGTCGATCACTGTCTCTTATACACATCTGACGCTGCCGACGATCTTACGCGTGTAGAT
>URHU01000190.1:0-2191 GCA_900547715.1 uncultured Collinsella sp.
TCGTGGGCTCGGAGATGTGTATAAGCGACAGCAAGCGACCCGTCCGAGACGGCGGCATTTCTCGCTGCAGCGACGCAGGGCAAATCGGCCGACAGCACTGTTATGTACAGCGCCCAGCAGTTGCCTGTTCCTGCGGCACGCAAGCCTCCGGTCACAAGGCTCGATGAGCCCGTTGCCCATCAGGTTGTCCACGATTCCTGGGCTGCAGCCGATCTGGATGAGACCTCTACCGGCATGCCGGCGCTCGATGTTCCAGTTAACCCGCTTTTTGCCGCCAACACGAGCGCCGCGGACTATGAGGGCGGTGCGGCATATTCCGATTATTCCGATGGCCATGCTGACACCGGTCGCATCGAGACCGAGGATTATGGCACCGCATCGAGCGATTATCTCAACGATCCGTACGCTGCCACGCCTGCACCGGAATATGACCCGGAGGCCGCGTCCGCACCGGCGTATACCAAAAGCGCGGGCGAAGAGCGCTTCGCCGATTATTACGCCGAGGAAAAGGCGCTGCGTTTCTCGGAATTTCCGCAGGCAGTCAAGGTTGCATTTATCGCCATTGTCATTGCCCTGCTCGGCGTCATTGCGTTTGAGGGATTCCAGCTGTTCCGCGGCCCCACCGCATCCGAATCGGCAACGCAGCAAAAAGAGGACGACAACCAGTACCTGGACATCAACACCCTCAAGGGCGACCCCAACGACGGAGACGACGAATAACAAATGCCAAAAATTGAGGGTCGTAGACCAGATCAACCCCGTGCGCTCATTGCCGCACGGGGTTGATTTTTGTCCGCGCGTGCTGATAGACTCCATCGTGCCCGCAAGCAGCGGGCGCGTTTTATCCAGAGTCGGGGTAGAGAGTTGGCTCCACGATCCCGACGCCAACCGGCCAAGAGGCACGGTGGCCCTGCCAACATCGATGAAAGGAGTCCGTATGGACAATTTCTCTGTGCGCAGTGAGCGCAACTTCCACAACCTAGCCGCCAAGCCAAAACGAATGCATCTTCTGGACAAGCCGAACGGCTATGCCTCGGCCATGGTCAAGAGCAGTCTCCCCCACCAGATGCGCTTTACCGTGCAGGCGCTCGAGAAAGAGCTCTACACCGCCGGCGACCCGCACGTACTGCAGATCAAGCTGCTTGGAGACGACTCGCGCGAGCTGTCTAGCTGGAAGCTGTTTGCCGACGGCACGTGCGTCGCAAGCGGTTCGGGTGACTTTGCCCGCGAGTGCTTCTGCGAGGGAGCTGAGGTGTTTCTGGACCTGTGTCGCGACGCCGTCGAGACTGCCGAGCTGTGCCAGTGGAGCGAGAGGGAGTACGCGCTGTTGGGTGCCGCGCGCGGGATTGCGGGGGGGTGTAGGAACAGAAGCCTCATGACGGTGGCCTCAGCTGGAATGACGTATCGCTCGATAAATGATCTCAACAACGTAGCCGATGCGCCGCATTTCACCTCAAAGGCATTGAGCGATCAGGAGGCGTCCAGCATTTCTTTGATATCCCCAATTGATTGTTCCGAGAAAGTCTCTTCATGTCCTTATAATCGCCCTTACGAGAAACGTGGACGAGACAGGCGTCCATATGCCGTCTCTAAACTAACGAGCCGTTCGCGGAAAGAACATCTGGCTAGCATGGGCCAAAGATATACTGGTATCGCTGCAACAATTATGGAAGATCGGCACCACCAATGACCTCCTTGAAATTCTCCAGGCGCTTCGCGCTTAGCCTGCTCGCCTCGCTGTCCGCCACCGTAGCGCTTGCTTTGCCCTCAACCGCCCTAGCCGCGTCGGACCCGAACCCGCCCAGCATCTCCAACGTGACGATATCCGCGACGACAGTCACGGCCGGCTCCACGCTGCATGTCGGCTATAGCGTCGATGACCCTGACGGGGTACGGTCCGTCACGCCCATAGTCGAAGTCCTTGTCGAAAACGATACCGGAGACCATGGAATCAGTTCCCGTCTCGCCTTCTCGTCGACCGGCAACACGACCGCGGGCTTCGATATCTCCACCTCCCCGAGCGACCGGCCCAGCAGGTACCGGATCATCGGCCTCGGCGTGACCGATAGTCTTGGATGGGTTACCGATGTCTACGACACGACGTATGCCGAGGAGAAGGGGCTCGACTGTCCGACCTTCACCACCTGTCTCTTATACACATCTGACGCTGCCGACGATCTTACGCGTGTAG
>URHU01000191.1:0-2137 GCA_900547715.1 uncultured Collinsella sp.
CGCTTGAACCATCAGGACGGCGGGCGCAGGCGCTCCATCAGCGTAACGAATAACGAGGTCTCCGAGGACGAATCCAAAAAGCTCACCAAGCGCGGTCTTCGCCAGGGCGACCCCGAATGGGAGGCGCTGGGCATCTGCCAGTACGTTACCAAACCACGCGTTACGGCGGCCATCACGGGCAAGACGCCCGAGGGCGATTCCATCAAGGGTGACTACAAGTTCACCGACGAGTTCCCCATGGCCGACGGCTTCGAGGAAAACGCCGTCTTCTTTGACCTCACCTACGAAGACCCGGACGCCGTCGAGCTGGGCGTGGCCTTCGAGGAGATCGCGCCCCTGCTCTGGCTGCGCGCTGGTTCGCGTGGCAGCATCATCAAGCACGAGCAGCCGGGCCTTGCCATGGCCGACGCCTATGCCGTCCTCTTCGACTTTGCTTCGGTCGGCGCTTTCATAGACGCCGTCAAGCAGAATGCCGGCATAGGGTGCGCCTATGTGATCACGGACGACACGGCTCGATACGCCTCCGTCAAGGCACAACTGCCTGGGCTCGACGTCGTCCGCCTGTACGAGAACTACCTGCAATCGTTCAAGATTGCCGCCGAGGATGCGGTGAGGTAAACATGAGAGTCGAACTTAAGGATTTCCAAGCCGGTGCGGTCGCGACCCTGGCGAACAGGTTACAGTCGATGCGCCGACGCTACGAGCGGGACGGCGAGCTGTCCTCTATATGCCTCGCATCTCCCACGGGGCCGGGCAAAACGGTTATGTGCGCAGCGACGATCGAAGCGCTCTTCTTCGGAGACGACGATCTGAGCCTCATGCCCGACGAGAATGCCGTCGTTCTTTGGCTCTCGGATTCCCCGAGCTTGAACGAACAGACGAGCGTGCGTTTCTCCAACGTGGCGGACAAGCTCGCAGACAGCATCCTTGACAGGCGCCATCTGGTCACGATTACCAACGACTTCGGAGCCGCGCACGACATTCTCGAGCCGCGCCACGTCTATTTCCTTAGCAAGGACCTACTCAGCAAAAATGGCCTGCTCACCAAGGGCGGTGAGGCCAACTCCGGCCGCGTATTTTGGGACATCCTTGACCGCACCATTAGGGACCCGGAGCGCAACCTCTATCTGTTCATAGACGAGGCCCACCGCGGCCTGGGAGCCAATGCCTCGAGTGAGCGCGGCACAGCAACAATCTACGCTAGCCTCATTGATGGCCTGGACGGCCGTGCGGCGATGCCCATCGTCGTCGGGGTCTCTGCCACGCCGCAGAGGTGCGAAGCTGCTATGGACCAGCGCGCCGATCGCGTACGCATGCCAAAGGTCGCTGTGACCCCTCGCGAGGTTCAAGAATCGGGACTGCTCAAGGATATTATCGAGCTTCGCGTGCCCGAGAAGGATGATCCAGTCGAGCACCAATACCTTACTATGGCGTGCGAGCGCTATGTCCTGGCTTGCAACGAGTGGGGTGAGTACTGCGCCCGCGAGGGCGAGAGCTACACCAACCCCTTGCTGCTCGTCCAGGCCGCTGACAACGTGAGCGGCTCGGCCTTGGTCGAGATGTGCGACCAGATAATGGGCTTAGTCCCCGGCCTTTCCGAGGCAATGTCGTTTGCCAATGTCTTCGGCGAGCACAAGGACATCGCGGCGGGAAGATACCTCATCCGCTATGTAGAGCCCGAGTTCGTTCAGGACACCTCGAGCATCCGCGTGCTTTTCGCCAAGGAGGCCGTCTCCAACGGATGGGACTGTCCGCGAGCGGAGGTCATCTTCTCGCAGCGCAGGCGTTCGGACTCGACCTATATCGCACAGCTCGTGGGGCGTATGGTACGCACCCCACTTGCGCGGCGCATCGAATCCGATGACCTTTTGAACTCCGTCGCCTGCTACCTGCCCCAGTTCAATCCCGAGAGCACTCAGGACGTGGTTGACTACCTCATGGGCCGCAAGGACGACATGGGCGAGAGCTCCATCGGCAAACAGAACATCGTTCTCAACCCCGTGACCATTACTGCTGCCGAACCAAAAACCACTGAGAAGTATCAGCAGGAGCTGAGGGCATACGAGGAGAACCGGAAGGCTGTCGAGGCCTGTCTCTTATACACATCTGACGCTGCCGACGATCTTACGCGTGTAGA
>URHU01000192.1:0-2136 GCA_900547715.1 uncultured Collinsella sp.
GAGATTTCTGCCTGTCTCGTGGGCTCGGAGATGTGTATAAGAGACAGGCCCATGATGCTGAGCCGCCTGGCCCTGATCGCCCACACGTGCCGCCATGCCATACACGTGCACCTCGCGAATCATTGCCTCGTCCGGCGTCGTCGGCAACTCGTCTGCGTGCGCGGTAACAAACGCACGATCGGGCAACGACAGGCGCAAAAAGCCGGCGATCTTGCCTTCGAGCGTCACCCACTGCAAAAAGCGCTCGCGCGTCACCGGCGTCTCGTACGCCACTTCCTCGTCAAGGGTCAGCTCATCCAAGTCGGCACCCGCCGTGCTGATCTCGCGATAGCGAATCTCACGCACCGTCGCACCATCACCCCGAGCAGCCAGGCGGTTCTCAACGAGCTGGCGTAGGTTGGGCTTCTTGTTGCCCACCATAATGTCGTCGGAGCTAAAGTCACGAATCATACGGCTGATGCGACAGAACGCCGGCGTCACCACGATGTCGTCGGCCAACACATCGAGCAGCTCTTCCTCGGTATAGGGGCGCCACTCGCCGCGCTCATAGCGGCCCACCAGACGCGAGCCCTCGATGAGCGCGCACGGGTAGACCTTGACCTCGTCGGGCATAAAAGCGCCCTCGGTCATAAAGTGCTCGTAGTCGCGCTTGTCCCCCTCGGGCGTAGCGCCCAACAAGTTGAGCATAAAGTGCGCGTGGATCTTAAAGCCAAACAAGCGCGCAAGCGAAAACGCCCGCTCGATCTGCGCCACCGAAATGCGACGCTCGTTGATATCGAGCAAATGTTGGTCGAGACTCTGAATACCCATCTGAATCTTGGTGCAACCCAGGCGGCGGATGAGCGTGAGGGCCTGCGGCGTTACGGCATCGGGGCGCGTCTCGATAACGAGCCCCACCACGCGATGCTTCGCCGTCTCGTTGATGCGCTGCTGACGCTCAAGCTCCTCCATCGTTGCCGTCTGCCACTCGGCAGCCTCGCCCCATGGCGTACCGGGGCCGTACAGACGACGCACTGCGCGGTTATAGCCACCAACGACAGCATCCACACGCCCCTGCTCGTCGGCAACGCCGGCAGCAAGCTCAGCCTCGTCTGTCGCAATGCCGGCAGCCCGATAGCGCTCGCGGCGCTCTGTTACCACCGGCGGCAGGGCATCGGCGGGAGCGTCATCGAGCAGGCGCCCTGCCTCGGCACGGCTGATGCCCGGACGCGCCAACATGGGGTTTGCCGCCACGCCGGCGACGGCATCGTCATTGAGCGCACGGAAAAGCTCCAACATAAACCACGTTTGATACCCTTGCGGATAGTCGCTCCAGGTGCCACCGAGCACGATGAGCTCTATCTTGTCGGTCGCATGCCCCATCTGCGAAAGCGCGGTCAGACGAGCGCTCACCTGCAGATACGGGTCGAAGCAGTTTTGCTCCGCACGGGCGCACGCCGGCTCGGCATGCAGATAGCTTTTAGGCATGCGCAGATCGTTGGGGCAAAACAGGCAATCGCCCGAGCACGGCCAGGGCTTGGTGATGACGGTAATGGTCGCCACGCCCGAGGCCGTGCGACGAGGCTTCATACGCAGCACCTGCAGCAGCCGACGTTCCAGCTCGGCATCGACATTCCACCCAGCCCAACGAGCCGGCTCCTCACGTTTTACCCGCTGGTAGAACGGCAGCAGACGGCGCTTGGCCAAATCGCGTTTGTCGGCACCTTCACGGCGCGCCTCGGCATGTATCAGTTTGACGAGCGCTTTGTCGTCCACGGTCTCGCCGCGACGCAGGGCCTCGAGTATGTTCAAGATAATCTGTTCCATGACCCCATTGTAAAGGCAAAGGCGCCGGAGCCGACCTCGGCTTCGGCGCCTTCATCAAACAGCGCGTCTATATCTTCGCCTAGGCTTTCGTCTGCCTCACTACTCCGAATCAAACGACATGTCGCCCGAATCGACTTCAAAACTATACACAGCAGACTTATCCCCGTTATCGAATTCAAGATTCAAAATGGTCTCGCCGTCGTAGCCAAGCGGAAGGAAATCACTCTCGAAGTCGCCGCTGCCCAAGGTGAGGCTCGCCTTAAAGCCCGTCGAGTTCGGAACCTGTCTCTTATACACATCTGACGCTGCCGACGATCTTACGCGTGTAGA
>URHU01000193.1:0-2114 GCA_900547715.1 uncultured Collinsella sp.
CGTCGGCAGCGTCAGATGTGTATAAGAGACAGGCTCAAAATCGTCGAAGTCCGCCTCGTGGCCCTTATTGGCACGCAGATGGGAACCGGCACCCTTAGCAGATGCCGGTTGGTTGTTGGCTTTATTGCCTTTGGCGTTTTGTGCAGATCCGCGCGCCAAACTAAACCTCCATGACGACCGGGATGATCATCGGACGAGTGCGCGTACGGCTCCAGATAAAGTTGGAGAGCGAGTCGCGCACGGCCTTGCGAATGGCATCGGAACCGCTGCTCGTAAAGCTAAACTTGCCCTTCTCGATCGTCTTCATAATGGACGCGGAGGCATCCTCGGAGAACTGGTCGTCGATGGCAAACGAGACGCCGCGGCCCGAGAACTCGATGGCCTCGATCTTCTTGTGCTTGAGCGAGACGATAGCAACGGCCGTGACCATACCGTCGTTGGCGAGCTTCTGGCGATCGCGCAGGACGATGGGGTCGGTATCGCCGATACGCAGGCCGTCGACGTAGACGACACCGGACTCGACGGGCGTACCGCGCTTGACGATACCGCCGCGCATCTCGAGCGTATCGCCGTTATCGAGGATAAAGATGTGATCGTCCTTGATGCCCATCTTGCGGGCCAGCTGGGCATGGGCGCGCAGATGCACGGCCTCACCGTGAACCGGCATAAAGTACGTGGGCTTGGCCATGGCCATCAGGAGCTTGAGTTCCTCCTGGCTACCGTGACCGGAGACGTGGACGAGAGCGCGGTTCTTATCCCACACGTCGCAGCCGAGCTTGGCCAGGCTGTTGACGACCTGCTGGACGGCCTTCTCGTTGCCAGGAACGGGAGTTGCCGAGAGGATGACGGTATCGCCCTCGTGAATAGAGAGCGTCTTGTGCTCACCGTTGGCCATGCGGGACAAGGCCGACAGCGGCTCGCCCTGCGAACCGGTGCACATGACGACGATCTTGTCGTCGGGCAGGTTATCGATATCGAAGGCATCGATGATATCGGCATCGTCGATGTTGAGGTAGCCCAGCTCGCGCGCGACGCGGGTGTTCGTGAGCATGGAGCGACCGGTCACAACGACCTTACGGCCGCACTTGCGGGCGGCATCGCAGATCTGCTGCAGGCGATGGATATGGCTCGAGAACGACGCGACGAACACGCGACCCGGGGCGTTCTTGATGGCGTGCAGCAAGTTGGGACCAACCTCGGCCTCGGACTTGGTAAAGCCGGGAACCGTAGCATTGGTGGAGTCGGAAAGCAGCAGATCGATGCCCTGCTTGGCAAAGCGGCTGATAGCGGCATAGTCGGGCGTGACGCCGTCGATGGGCGTCTGGTCGAGCTTAAAGTCGCCGGTGTGCATAACGGTGCCCTGATTGGTGCGGATGAACACGCCCAGAGCGCCGGGGATGGAGTGCGTCATCGAGAAGAAGTCGAGCGAAATGCCGCCGAGGTTGACATGGCTGCCGCCCTTGACCTCACGGAACTTGGGTGCGCGGATGCGGAACTCGGAAAGCTTGCCCTCGATAAAGCCAAGCGTCAGCTTGCTCGAGAAGATGGGCACCTTGTTGTTGAGGTCCTGCAGCAGGTACGGAAGCGAACCGGTGTGGTCCTCGTGGCCGTGGGTGACGACGATACCGCGGAGCTTCTCCTCGTTCTCCAGAACATAGGTGTAGTCGGGAAGCACCAGATCGATACCAGGCTGGGAGTCATCCGGGAACATGAGACCGGCGTCGACGAGCACCATGTCGTCGCCACACTCGAAGACCGTCATGTTCTTGCCGATGCCGTCAAGACCGCCGAGCGGAATGATCTTCAAGGGAGATGATTTTTTAGCTGCCATAGGTTAGTGTGGTTTCCTTTCTTCGAAACGGGTCTGGAACAACCGACGGGGCGCTTCTGGCAAACCGACCGCCGGGAACGTACAAACATGCATCACAGAGTCGACGCAGTAACCACAGTATGATACCCATTTGCCCACCAACAGACCACCCATGCATCAAAGCCCCATCTGAACTGGTCCATCCCGCCGGTTTCCCGTGGGGCGGGCACTGATGAAGTTTCCTGCTCTACAGTCCTGCTCACGACGGAGGCCACATTAAGTGGCCTCCTGTTCGTGCGGAACT
>URHU01000194.1:0-2062 GCA_900547715.1 uncultured Collinsella sp.
ACGAGATTTCTGCCTGTCTCGTGGGCTCGGAGATGTGTATAAGAGACAGGGCTCGAGGCGAGCGAGAAGCTCGAGGGCGAGGAGTAGGCGAGGATGATCAAGGCTGCGTTTTTCGATATCGACGGTACGCTGCTGAGCTTTAAGACCCATCGGATTCCGGCGTCGGCGCGGCAGGTGCTCGACAGCTTTCACGAGCAGGGGATTGCGTGCGTGATTGCCACGGGTCGCCCGACCTACCAGATGCCGGATTGGCTGCTCGACTTGGGTTGGGATGCGTACATTACGCTTTCGGGCCAGCACTGTTTTGATGTCGAGGGCGTTTACCGCAGCTGCCCGATCGATCCGGACGACGTCGCGGTGATTGTGGACCAGGTGGCGCAGGGACGTTATGACTCGCTGTGTATGCAGGGCGAGAACTCGTTTGTGAACCGCCTATCCGAGCGTGTGATGACGGCCGGCTGCAACGCGGGGATTGTCTACCACGAGGAGCCGTTTGAGCACGCCTTTGACGCACCGGTCTACCAGTTCTGCGCCTTTGTGGACCCGGCCGACGAGCATATCGTGACCGATGCGGTGGCGCATTCTCTCACTACGCGCTGGTGTGATTTGTTCTGCGACATTATCCCTGCCAACGGCGGTAAGGACCTGGGCGTGGCGGCGACGCTGGAGCGCCTGGGCATCGATGCGAGCGAGGCGATTGCCTTTGGCGATGGCGAGAACGACCTGTCGATGTTTTCCGCCGTGGGCACGAGCGTGGCCATGGGCAACGCGCAGGACACGGTGAAGGCTGCAGCGACCTACGTGACGACCGCCGTGGACGACGACGGAATCTACAACGCCGCAAAGCACTTTGGGCTGCTATAGCTGCGGCTCGACACCTGGGGACACTCCTTTTCTGCCGGCACCTGGGGACACTCCTTGCGGGGCGTCCCCATTTTGTTTTCGTCCCGCACGTTTTGTGAAACACGGCTAACTTTTAGGCAAAGTAGTAAGACATGGGAAACTTTTGCAGTAAAGTAAGCGGTGGAAAGTATCCAAAGGCTAACTAGCAATCATCGCGAAAGGCGGCCCATGGCCCTACGTGAATCCGGAGAAGACTATCTCGAATCGATCTACGTTCTGTCGGAACGTCAGGGCATCGTGCGCTCGATCGACGTTGCGGAGTACCTCGGCGTAACCAAGGCGAGTGTTTCCAAGGCCATGGCGACGCTGGAAAGCAACGGCTATGTCGAAATGGGCAAGCGCGACGTTCATCTGACGGAGCGTGGTCTGGAGGTCGCTCGTCAAATGTGGGAGCGTCACTGCTTTTTCGTGCGGCTGCTGGAGGATGCGGGTGTTTCGGCTGAGGTCGCGTCGCAAGAGGGCTGCCACATGGAGCACTGCCTGAGCGAGGAGAGCTTTGAGAAGCTAAGGGCGATGTTGGGCCGGGACAGCGACCGGGACCAGTAGCCCCGCCAACTAAGTTCAACTCAGACAAGGAACCCCGCCAGCAAGCGATGCCCAAGAACCGCCAGCAACGTCATCGCAGGCCGGGACCGGGCTTGGTTTTGAAAACACTCCGCAGCGCGAGGCCCGCCTTTCCGTTGCTCCGCAGGAGCAGGAAAGACGGGCCTCATGCGCGAGGACGTTTTCAAAACCAAGCCCGGTCCCGGCCGGACAGCCCACGAACGCTACAGGTTCTTGACACCCATCGCGCGCATGGCGTTCAGGATGGCGATGATCGCCACACCCACATCGCCGAACACGGCAAGCCACATGTTGGCGATGCCCAGTGCCGCAAGCACCAGAATCAGCAACTTAATGCCCAGCGCAAAGATGATGTTCTGCCAAACAATCGACATGGTCTTGCGCGCCACGCGGATCGCGCGGGAGATGTTGGACGGTTTGTCGTCCATGAGCACCACGTCGGCGGCCTCAATCGCGGCGTCGGAACCCATAGCGCCCATGGCAATGCCAACGTCTGCGCGGGTGAGCACGGGCGCATCGTTGATGCCGTCGCCGACAAAGGCGAGCTTGCCCTTGCCCGATTCGGCTGCCAGCAGCGCTTCAACACGCTCGACCT